>DATGHB010000450.1:0-3132 GCA_035308265.1 Roseiarcus sp. | reverse complement strand
CCCGGGGAGGATTCTCGCCGCTATTGCATTACGCGGCTATGAGCGAGATCACCATCGGAATTGTGTTTTTTGTTCTCGGCTTCTACCCCTCGCCAAGCCCCTTCGGCGACCGCGAACGGGGCTCGCGCGCCGACCTCCCGGTCATGGCCGGACCGACGTGCGGCGGCCGTCATAGCCGCCGCGCACCCTCACCCCAATCCCAGCTTTTGCGCCAGCCCGATGCGCTGGAGTTTGCCGGTCGCGCCTTTGGGGATTTCGGCGAGGAAGAGGATCTTGCGCGGGGTCTTGAAGGCGGCGAGGCGTTCGGCGAGGAACACGCCAAGCTCCTGCTCGGTCGCGCTCAGGCCTTCGCGCAGGACCACCGCCGCGCCGACATCCTCGCCCAGCATCGGATGGGGCAGCGCGAAGGCGACCGCCTGCAGGACGGCTGGGTGGTTCATCAGCGCTTCGTCGATCTCGCGCGGGCTGATTTTCTCGCCGCCGCGGTTGATGATCTCCTTGAGGCGCCCGGTGAGAGAAAGGTAGCCGTCGGCGTCGATCACCCCCTGGTCGCCGGTTCGGAACCAGCCGTCCGTGAACGCCGCCGCATTGGCCTTCGGATTGTTCTCGTAGCCGGCGGTGACGCTCGGCCCCCGGATGACGACTTCGCCGGTCTCGCCCCTGGCCAGGAGGCGCCCGGCTTCGTCCATGATCGCGACCTCGGGGCCGGCGGCGAGGCCGACCGTCCCCGGCTTGCGCGTGGCCCTCAGCGGATTGGACGCCATCTGGTGGCTCGCCTCGGTCATCCCGTAGGCCTCGATGACCGGGCATTTGAAAACCGCCTCGAGCTCGGCGATGACCGTCGGGGGCATCGACGACGACGACGAGCGCACGAAGCGCAGGGGATGGCGGGCGATGATCTCCTTGTTGCGCTGGGCGCGGGTGAGGATCGCCTGATGCATGGTCGGAACCGCCGTGTACCAGGTGGGCTTCGCCTCATCCATCTCGGCGAAGAATTTGAGCGGGTTGAAGCCGGCTGTGCAATAGACCGACCCGCCGCGCGAGAGCGGCGCGGAAAGGCCGGCCATCAGCCCGTGAATGTGGAAGAGCGGCATGACGATGAGGCCGCGGTCGCGCTCGACAAGCTCGAGCGTGGCCGCGATGTTGCGGGCCGAGGTCCAGATGTTGGCTTGGGCCAGGGGCACGATCTTCGGCCGCGAGGTGGTGCCCGAGGTGTGCAGGATAAGCGCGATGTCGTCGGCTTGCGCCGGGCCCGGCCGGGCCGCGGCGCTCGTCGCTTGCCCGGTCAGCCGGAACGCGCCGGCGCCGGCCTCTCTCTCGGGCGTGAGCGTGATGACGTTGACCTTCAGCTTCTCGGCGGCGCGAAGCGCGGGCGAAGAACTGCCCGCTTCGACGATCAGCGCCCTGGCCTTGATGTCCTCCATGTAGAACTCGAAGTCCTCCTGGCGATAGGCGGGGTTGAGCGGCGCGGAGGTCGCCGCGGAGGCGACGGACAGGAACGCCGTCGCCATCTCGGGCCCGTTCGGCAGCACGATGGCGACCCGGTCGCCGCGGCCGATTCCGAGACCGTTCAGCGAGGCGCGGGTGCGATCGATCAGCGTGCGCAAGGCGCCGTAAGCGAGGGGCTTCGCGTCGTGCGCCGCGATGGCGACGGAATCGTCTCTCCCCGATGCGATCAGGCTTCTTATGGTGCGATCCGTGCTCATGGGCTCTCCACTCCGATCCTCTAATGCGGCGCAAGCTTGAGGCCGCCGCCACTCCGGACGACGGTCTCGCCCAGCAGCTTCGCCGCCGCATAGATTGCGTCAAGGTGCGGGGTTTCGACGCTCGCGAGGCGGGCGAGCTCGATGACCGAGCCTAAGAGCGCGTCGATCTCGATCGCGCGGCCGTGTTCGATATCCTGCAGCATCGAGGTCTTGTGGGCGCCGACGCCCTCGGCGCCCGCGATACGCTTCTCCACGCTGAGGCGGAAGCGGATGCCGAACGCTTCGCCGACCGCTTGCGTTTCCCGCATCATCGCCGCCGCGAGCGCGCGGGTTGAGGGAAAGCGGCAGATCTCCTCGAGCGTCGCATGGGCAAGCGCGCTTATGGGATTGAACGTCGCATTGCCCCAGAGCTTGGTCCAGATTTCGGCGCGCACGTCGCTGAGGACGGGCGACTTGAAGCCGGCTTTGGCGAAGAGCGCGGAGAGCGTCGCGACGCGCTCCGTCTTTTGCCCGTCGATTTCGGCGAGCGGCAGGCGATGGCCCTCGATGTGGCGGATGATTCCGGGGGCTTCGATCTCCGCCGCCGGGTAGATGATCGAGGCGATGACGGAGTCGATCGGCAGATGGCTCGCGATCACGCCGCCGGGATCGACGCTCTCGAGGCGCGCGCCCTCATGAGCCCCGCCGTGCTTGAAGAAATACCACCAGGGTATGCCGTTCTGGGTGGTCAGGAGCATGGTCGCGGGCGCCGCGATCGAGGCGATCTCGGCAGCGATCGGGGTCAGTTGGTGGGCCTTGACCGCGAGCACGATGAGGTCGGCGCCGCCGGCTTCTGCGATGCGATCGGTCGCCTCGACGCGCGCGACGACCTCTTCGCCGTTCTGTTTCAGGACAAGCCCGCGCTCGCGGATCGCCTTCAGGTGCGCGCCGCGCGCGACGACCCTAACCTTCTCGCCCGAGGCGGCGAGCCTGGCCGCGATCAGGCCGCCGATCGCCCCTGCCCCGATGACGGTGATGTTCATGCGCCGATCCGGACCCCTGCCCCTGCGACCCAGGTCTCGCTTTCCCGCCGCCGCGGGTCAACCTTGCCGACATCCGGCGGAGGGAGGATATCGCGGTCTGGCCAGCCCGACCGGGCGGAAAGACAATGGGCGGAAAGAAGGCGTGACCATGGCCCGCGACCGGCGGTCGATTTCCATAATTTCGCCGCCGATGATATGGAAGGCGCGGCGCCATGGGGCGCGGGTTCGCCGGCGGGCAGCGGTTGAACGCGGCCTGACCAAGCGGCCGGGGCGAGGGACTGAAGCATTGTCGGTTTGGCGTCAAGCCCGCGAGCGCGCGCTCTCCCTCCTCTCTTCGCCCGCGAACGCGACCCTGCGCCGGCTCCTGACTGATCAGGGCGCCAAGCACTGGAAGGGCTATGTCT
>DATGHB010000449.1:0-3796 GCA_035308265.1 Roseiarcus sp. | reverse complement strand
GCGCGAAGCGCTGCAGCAGATGGCGGAAGAGGGCGTGGTGCAGGTGTTCCTGCCCCATGACGGGGCGGCGGCGATCGTCGGGGTGGTCGGGGCGCTGCAACTCGACGTGCTGACCGAGCGGCTCAGCGCGGAATACGGCCTCCCCGTGAGCTTCGAGCAGAGCCGCTTCGAGGTCTGCCGCTGGATTTCGGGAGAGAAGGCCGAACTCGAGAAGTTCCTCGACGCCTATCCGTCGTCCGTCGCCTCCGATCTCGACGGCGCGCCGGTGTTCATGGCCTCCAGCGCCTTCAACCTGCGCTACGAGCAGGAGCGCTGGCCGAAGATCGCCTTCACCGACGTCAAGGACTATCAGAAGGCGGCGGCTTGAAGCCGCGGGCGTCGCGGCGCGCGCCGCGCCCGCTACTTGGGACGCGCTTCGAACCCCGGAAACAGGACCTCGTCCTCGAGCCTTGTATGTTCGGCGAGATCCTCGGCGAATTGCGCGAGCCCGGCGTAGAGTTCGCGCCATTCGGCGGACGCCGAATTGGGGGCGGTGAAGGCGTTGGTCATCTCCCTCAGCGCGCCCATGTCCCGTTCGAGGTCCTCATGTTCGGCGTGCAGAACCGCGAGCGGCCGGTCGAGCGGAGCGCCCCGGCCCCGGCGCATGCGCGGGAACACGACGATCTCCTCCTTGGCCATATGCGCGGCGAGCCTTCCGTTGATCCGTTCGATCAGCGCCGAGAGGCCCTTGGGCCAGCTTGGGTCTTCGGCATGCCCGGCTTCGAGACGCTGGGCGGCGCCCAACAATTGCGGCCCTTGCTTTCGGTGCGGCGCGTGAAATCGCGTAAGGACGAGATCGATCAGGGCGCCGACGTCGGCGGGCGCCGGCCCCTGGCCGACCGGAAGAGCGAAGGATTCGTCAGCGGGCATTTTGCGCTTCTCCAAAGCGGGCGGTCACGAAGCCTCCCGCCTCCTTTCCCGTCAATGTGCCGTTTTTAGCGGGCGGCAAGAACGACGGAAAGTCCGCGGGGCCCCGCGGCGGCTTGACGCGCGCCCCGATCCGGGTCAGGCAGGCGCGGTGGGCGCGAGCGCCCTCGGCGGGAGGCCAAGAATGAGAATGAAATTGATCATACCATTTTGTGCGATGGCGCTCATGGGCGCGAGCGCGGCGCAGGCTCAGGTCGAGCTCAACACCTATGCCGATTCCAAGGGCAATCTGGACATCCAGAAGCTCACCTGCGCCCAGCTCGCCAACACCTTCCAGGAAGACGCCGACTTCATGACCGTCTGGTACAGCGGCTGGTACAACGGCCTTGCTGGCTACAGCAAATTGAAGGTCGACCGCGCCAAGGAGCTCGAGCACCGGGTGATCGTCTATTGCAAGGAGAACCCGCAGACCACGGTCATCAAAGCGATGGACATTCAGATCAAGAAGCTTCGCAAGGAGCTCGGCATCAAGGTCGACGACGAGAAATAACCAAGGTTCGCGCGCGCGTCGCGCTTCATCGGATTTCATGGAATCGAAAGAGGGAACCAATGATCGCCTCGAGCACAAGGCATCGGAATCGGTTGTTTTGCATCGCGCTGGGCGCGGCGGCGGCGCTGGCCGTGACCGTGTCCGCTTCGCACGCCCAGGTCGAACTCAAGACCTATATGGACGCCAACGGTTATCTCAATGTGAAGGCCCTGACCTGCGCCCAGCTCGCCAACACCTACCAGGAGGACGCAGACTTCCTCGGCGCCTGGTATAGCGGCTGGTGGAACGGCCACATGAAGCGGCACTCGGTCAACATCCCCCGCGCCAAAGAGGGCATCCACGAGGTCATCGTCTATTGCAAAGCCCATCCGGACACCAAGGTCGTCGACGCGGTCGACGCCTATATCAAGAAGGTGCAGGCTGGCGCCAAGTAACGAAGATCGAGGGGCGCCGACCGGGCTTATTGTAGCCGCGACCGCTGGTCGCGGCCAAGGCGGTCGTCGACGTCGGCGACAAGGCCCGATTCGACGGAATTGAAATTTGCTCCGGGCGCGCTGCTGGCTTGCGCGTCGCGGCTCGGCCTCATAACTCATGGGGCATGAGCCGCGAGACCGTCATGACCGATTCTCCGATCGAACCGAACCCGCTTCTCCAACCCTGGACCGGGCCGTTCGAGGCGCCGCCGTTCGCCCTTGTCGAGCCTCGCCATTTCTCGCCCGCGTTCGACGCCGCGCTCGCTGAGGCGCGCGCGGAGATTGACGCGGTCGCCGCGAACCCTGCGCCTCCGACCTTCGCCAACACGATCGAGGCGCTGGAGCGCGGCGGGCGCCGCCTCGACAAAGTGGCGAGTGTCTTCTTCAATCTCGCGGGCGCTCACACCAACGACGAATTGCAGGCGATCGAGCGCGCCATTGCCCCTCGCCTCGCCCGCCATCGCAGCGACACTTATCTGAACGAGGCGCTCTTCAAGCGCATCGACGCGCTCAAAGCCGACGAGAGCAAGCTCGCCCTGTCGGCGGAACAAAAGCGCGTGCTCGAGCGCTATCATCTCGATTTCACCCGCGCCGGCGCTGGCCAGCCGCCCGAGGCCAAGGCGCGGCTCGCTGCGATCTCCGAGCGGCTGGCGACGCTCTCCACCCAGTTCGGTCAGAACGTGCTCGCCGACGAAAAAGACTGGCTCATGCTTTTGGATGAGCCCGATCTCGACGGCCTGCCGGATTTCCTTGTCGCGTCGGCCGCGCGCGCCGCCGCCGACCGCGGCCATGCCGGTCAATACGCGATCACCCTCTCCCGATCGAGCGTCGAGCCGTTCCTGCAATTCTCGTCCCGCCGGGATTTGCGCGAGAGGGCCTTTCGCGCCTGGACGGCGCGGGGCGAAAACGGCGGCTCAACCGACAATCGCGCCATCGCCGCCGAGATGGTGCTTCTCAGAGCCGAGCGCGCCCGCCTCCTGGGCTATGAGACTTATGCGCATTACCGCCTCGCCGACACGATGGCGAAGACGCCGCAAGCGGCGCTTCAATTGCTCGAGTCGGTCTGGGCGCCCGGCGCAGCCAGCGCGCGAAAGGACGAGGAGGCGCTGCAGGCGATCGCGGCCGCCGAGGGCGGCAATTTCAAGGTCGCGCCCTGGGATTGGCGGTATCTCATGGAAAAGCGGCGCAGAAACGAGTTCGCCTTCGAGGAGGGCGGGCTCAAGCCCTATCTCCCGCTCGACCGCATGATCGAGGCGGCCTTCTACGCCGCGAACCGCCTGTTCGGCCTCAAGTTCGCCGAGCGCTTCGACCTCAAGCTCTATCATCCCGACGTGCGCGCCTGGGAAGTGAGGGGCCGTGACGGCGAACCGAAGGCGCTTTTCCTCGGCGACTATTTCGCCCGGCCCTCGAAGCGCAGCGGCGCGTGGATGAGCAATTTCCGAGGGCAAAAGAAGCTCGACCAGCCGCAACTGCCGATCGTGGTCAATGTGATGAATTTCGCCAGGGGGGCCGAAGGCGGGAAGAGCCTGCTCAGCGTCGACGACGCGCGCACCCTCTTCCACGAATTCGGCCACGCGCTGCATGGGGTATTGTCGGACGTGACCTATCCGCGGATTTCCGGGACCCATGTCGCCGGCGACTTCGTCGAGTTTCCCTCGCAGCTTTTCGAGCATTGGATCCAGCAGCCGGAAATGCTGCGCCGCTTCGCCCTCCACTACAAAACCGGCGAGCCGATGCCGGATGCGCTGATGAGCAAGCTTCTCGCCGCGCGCCGGTTCAACCAAGGCTTCGCCACGGTCGAATACACCGCCTCCGCCCTCGTCGACCTCAAGTTGCACCTCGATCCCTCGCCCGGGGAGATCGACGT
>DATGHB010000448.1:0-2448 GCA_035308265.1 Roseiarcus sp. | reverse complement strand
TGCTTTTCTTCCGGCCCATGCGCCAAGCGCCCCGGCTGGTCCCCCGCAGTTCTTAAAGACGCGGCGCTCGGCCGCTCCCATCGCGCCAAGCTCGGCAAGGCCAGGCTCAAGCTCGCCATCGACCTCACCCGCGAAACGCTGGGCGTCCCCGCGGACTACCGCATCGGGATTACGCCCGGCTCCGACACCGGAGCGGTCGAAATGGCGCTCTGGACGCTGCTCGGCGCGCGAGGCGTCGACGTTCTCGCGTGGGAAAGCTTTGGCGAAGGCTGGGTGACCGACATCGTCAAGCAGCTCAGGCTCAAGGACGTCCGCACGCTCAAAGCCCCTTACGGCGAATTGCCGGACCTCGCCGAGGTCAATTTCGACAACGATGTCGTCTTTACATGGAACGGCACCACCTCCGGCGTCCGGGTCCCGAACGGCGGCTGGATCGCCGCGGATCGCAAGGGCCTGACGATCTGCGACGCGACATCGGCCGCCTTCGCGCAGGCGCTTGACTGGCCGAAGCTCGATGTCGTGACCTTTTCCTGGCAGAAGGTCCTCGGCGGCGAGGCGGCCCATGGGATGATCATCCTCTCGCCGCGCGCCGCCGAACGCCTCGAGACCTATACGCCCGCTTGGCCCTTGCCGAAGCTCTTCCGCCTTGCCAAGGGCGGCAAACTGACCGAGGGCTTTTTCGAAGGCGAGACCATCAACACGCCCTCGATGCTGTGCGTCGAGGACTATATCGACGCGCTGCAGTGGGCGAAGGCGCTCGGTGGATCGAAGGCTTTGTTCGCCCGCGCCGACTCGAACGCAAAAGTTATCGCCGATTGGGTCGCGCGCACGCCGTGGATCGATTTCCTCGCCCGGGTCCCCGAGACCCGCTCGAACACCAGCGTCTGCCTGAAAGTCGTCGATTCCGTTGTCGCCGCGCTTCCCCCCGACGGGCAGGCCGCGTTCGCGAAGGGAATCGCGGGTTTCGTCGAGAAGGAGAAGGTCGCCTTCGACATCGGCGCCTATCGCGACGCGCCGCCGGGCCTGCGCATCTGGTGCGGCGCGACCGTCGAGACCGCCGACGTCGAGGCGTTGACTGGCTGGCTCGACTACGCCTTCGCGCTCGAGAAGATGAAGCTCGCCAAGGCGGCGTGAAAGCGTGGGTCCAGAGCGCCGCTTCCGGCTTCGATAAGCGGCTTTCCCTCTCATTTTCGCGGCGGTCACAGGCCGCCGTTCCAGGACAACTCTCATGGCGCCTCGCGTTCTCATTTCCGATAAGCTTTCCCCCGCCGCCGTGGCCATCTTCAAGGAGCGCGGGGTCGCCGTCGACGTCAAACCCGGGCTCGACAAGGAGGAACTCGCCAAGATCATCGCCGACTATGACGGGCTCGCCATTCGCTCCGCCACCAAGGTGACCGCGAAATTGCTCGAGCGCGCCAAGAAATTGAAGGTCGTCGGCCGCGCCGGCATCGGCGTCGACAATGTCGACATTCCGGCTGCGACCGCTCGCGGCGTGATCGTGATGAACACGCCGTTCGGCAATTCGATCACCACCGCCGAACACGCGATCGCGCTGATGTTCGCGCTCGCTCGCCAGATCCCGACCGCGGACGTCTCGACGCAAGCGGGCAAATGGGAAAAAAACCGGTTCATGGGGGTGGAGCTGACCGGCAAGACCCTCGGAATCATCGGTTGCGGCAACATCGGCTCGATCGTCGCCGCGCGGGGCTTGGGCTTGAAGATGCGGGTGATCGCCTTCGATCCGTTCCTGAGCGCGGAGCGCGCGGAAGAAATCGGGGTCGAAAAGCTCGAGCTCGACGATCTCCTCAAGCGCGCCGACTTCATCACCCTGCACACGCCCTTGACCGCGCAGACGCGCAATATCCTCTCGGCGGAGAATTTGGCCAAGACCAAGCCCGGCGTCCGCATCATCAATTGCGCCCGCGGCGGTCTCGTCGACGAAGCCGCGTTGCGCGCCGCCCTCGATAGCGGCCATGTCGCGGGCGCGGCATTCGATGTGTTCGTCGACGAGCCGGCGAAAGCCAATCCGCTGTTCGGCCATCCGAACTTCATCGCCACCCCCCATCTCGGGGCCTCCACCAACGAAGCCCAGGAGAATGTCGCGCTCCAGGTCGCCGAGCAGATGTCGGACTATCTCACCCGCGGGGCGATTTCGAACGCGCTCAATTTCCCCTCGATCACCGCCGAGGAGGCGCCGAAGCTGAAGCCCTTCATTGCGCTCGCCGAGGGTCTGGGCTCCTTCGCCGGCCAGCTCACCGACGCGCCGATCGAGAAGGTCACCCTCACCTATGAGGGCGCGGTCGCGGGCCTGAAAATCAAAGCATTGACGTCGGCCGCGATCGCCGGCCTCCTGCGTCCCTCGCTCGGCGACGTCAACGTCGTGTCCGCGCCGGTTGTCGCGGCCAGTCGCGGCATCGTCGTCGAGGAAATGACCCGCGCCGCGAATGG
>DATGHB010000447.1:0-3009 GCA_035308265.1 Roseiarcus sp. | reverse complement strand
CCCGATCACGTTGCCGTCACCGGGGACCTGGTCAATATCGGCATGGCCGCCGAATTCCAGCGCGCGGCGCTGTGGATGGAGACGCTGGGAGACGCCTTCGACGTCAGCTTCGTGCCCGGCAATCACGACGCCTATGTGCGGGCGTCGATGCCGCTGCTCGAGGCGACGTTCGCGCCGTGGACCTCGGACGACCCGCAACGAGTCCGAGCCGCCTACCCTTATCTGCGCGTTCGGCGGGAGGTCGCGATCATCGGCTTGAGCTCGGCGGCGCCCACAGGTCCCCTGATGGCGACGGGCAGGCTCGGCAAGGCGCAGATCGAGGCGTTCGCCGAGCTCCTGCGCGAGACCGGCGCCAGGGGCCTGGCGCGGGTCGTGCTCATCCACCACCCGCCGATCGCCGGGATCACGCCGCCGCTGCGCGGTCTTTCGGACGCGCCCGCGTTCCAGCGCGTTGTTCGCGACTTCGGGGCCGAGGCGATCCTGCACGGCCATACCCACCAGCAGGCCGTCCGATCGCTTCCCTCTCGCGCGGCCCGCACGGTCGGGGGCGCGGTTCCGGTCCTGGGCGCCCCCTCCGCCGCCGCGGCCGCGCGCGACCCGCGCTACCGGGCCGCCTATCATCTGGTGCGGCTCGATCGCGAGGGTGAGCGCTGGCGGGTCCGCGCCCGCGCCCGGGGGCTCGCGCCGGAAAGCCACGCGATCGGCGAACGCGAGGCGCTCAGCGTCTGAGGCGCGGCCGGCGGCCGTTCGCGGACTCGTTCGTTGCGTGCTAGCGTTGGACCAGTTCCGAGGCCGGGATTGGGGCGCCTCCGCCTCTGATCGAATGGAAGGGCGCGGCAATGCTTCCGAAGGCGGAATCGGCCTGCTTCGCGATCGCCGACATATCCGGCTACACGCACTTCGTGTCCGGCGTCGAACTCGAGCATGCCCAAGACATCATCGCCGACATCATGGACACTTTGGTCAGGGCGCTGCGTCCGCCGTTCCGCCTTGCCAAGTTCGAAGGCGACGCGGCCTTCGTCTACGCCCTCGCCGACAAGGTCGACGGATCGGCCCTGCAGGACTCGATCGAACAGGCCTATTTTGCCTTCCGCAAGCGCCTCCGCAGCATCAAGCAGGCCAGCAATTGCGAGTGCCAGGCCTGCAGCCGGATGCAGAGCCTCGACGTCAAGTTCGTGATTCATCATGGGCAGTTCATCCGGCAGAAGATGTCGGGCCGCGAGGAGCTCGCTGGCCGCGACGTGATTCTGGTCCACCGCCTGCTCAAGAACGACGTCGGCAAGACGTTCGGCCCGCACGCCTATGCGCTCTATTCCGACGCCTGCGTGCGGGCGATGGGGATCGATCCCGCGGCGCAGGGTCTTCAAGAGCACGCCGAGGCGATCGAGCATATCGGGGAAACGAAGTGCTGGGTGAGCGATCTCGAACAGGCGTGGAGGCGGGAGACCGAGACGGCGCGCACGCTCGTTCAGCGCGCCGACGCTCTTATGATCATGGAGAGGGATTTCGCTGCGCCAAGGCAAGTGGTGTGGGACCTTGTCACCTCGCCCGCGCATCATGCCCGCTGGCACCGAAGCGACGGCGTTCGCGAAAGCACGGCCCATGGCCGTCGCGGCGCCGGCACCCAGAACCACTGCCTGCATGGAAAGGACGCTGTCATCGAGGACCTGCTGGACTGGCGCCCGTTCGACTATGTGACGCTCACCGCGCTGCTGCCGATCCCGGGCGCCCCGAAAATCCTGTTCTCCTATTCGTTCGAGGAACGCAGCGACGGCGGGACGCACTTTGAATTTCGCGTCGCGAAGCCGAAACTGAAGGATTTGCCCTTCTACGAGCGCGTGAGGCCCATGATCGAAACAGACTTTACGACTGGATTCGACATCCTGCGTACAATGGTGGCGGAACGACTGGCGGCGTCAACGGTCGAGAACGACCCGCCTCTGCCGGTCTCGCGCGAACGCTTCGTGACCCAGCCGCTCCACGCGCGATAGCGAGAGCCGCCGAAAACGGCCGGCCGCTCTGGGCCGATTGGAAAGCGCGTCGCTCTGGGCCGCAACGCCATTCTTCAATATGCTATTCCCGCCGAATCGTGGATGGATCCGGGCTCCGGCCCGGGATCCGTCGCTCTGAGGCCATGCGGATGAAAAAAGCGGGTCGCGGCTAGGCGTCCTCGGCCGGCTTGCGCCCGCCTGAACTTGAAAATGGGGGCAATCCATGTCTGAAGCCGCCGATTCCGCGGTTGAAGCGAAAGAGAAGAGCCGGGCGGTCGCGCTCATCATCGCCATTCTCGCCCTGTTGCTGGCGCTTGCCGAAGCGGGCGCCAAGAACGCCGAACACCGGTCGACGGAAAGCAACATCGAAGCCTCGGATCTGTTCAATTTCTATCAGGCGAAGAAGATCCGCTCGACCGTCGCCGAGACGGCCGCGGGCCTGCTCGAAGCGCAGAAGAGCGCGGTCGCCGACCCCAAGGCCGGCGAGGCGTTCGAGAAGGGAATCGCCGACTTCAAGGCGGCGGTGGCGCGATTCGAGAACGATCCCAAGACGCCCGACGATAGCCTGGACAAAATCCAGGAGCGGGCGAAGCTTGCGACCGAACGGCGCGAACTCGCCAATCGCCGGCTCGAACATTACGAGTTGGGAAGCGGTCTCGCCCAGATCGCGATCGTGCTCGCGTCGGCCGCGATCATCACCGGGATCACCGCCCTCGTGTGGCTCGGCGGCGCGCTCGGCGCGATCGGCGCGGCGCTGGTCGCCTTTGGCTTCTTCGCCCCCACAATATTGCCGCTCGTGGGCTGACCCGCGGCTCCGAGCTGGAGCGGTGCACGGGCCTCGCCTGGCTATGCGCGCCGCGGCGCGAATTGACCAATCTCAAGCATCGCAACGTCTCGACCGTTTAGTCATTAGATTGTTCGAATGACCGGCCTATACCGGCAGGCGCCAAGTGGGCTCAGCACAATGGCGAGTGAAATGGAAGCAATCGACGGCCGCCCCGGGCCGGCCGTGCGTCAG
>DATGHB010000446.1:0-3665 GCA_035308265.1 Roseiarcus sp. | reverse complement strand
CGGAGCGCCCGGCCCCCCGTCAGGGCCGGCGGCGGGCGCGGCGCCTGGCCCCGGAACCACTGGCCCGGCGACCACCGACGCATTCGGCGCGATAGGCTTGCCCTTCGCATCCAAGGCCGGCTTCGCCCTGGGATCGATGATTGGACGCGCCATTTCCGCCGACTTCTCCGGCGTCACCAGAATGTCGCGCTTCTCGTGGCCGTAGCGCATTTCCGCATCGGCGAGCGCTTCCGCCCAGCTCTCCCCCTTGCGCCGGCAGGAGCAGCTCGCATCGTAGGTTTTCTCGAATTTGCCGGCGTTGGGCAGGTTCACATAAGGCTCGCCGGAAGGCGACACCGCCTCCTCGATCGTGCCCCCGAAGGGGAACGAATAGAGGGCCATGTCGGCGTTCGGGCACAAGGCCCGGCAAACCTCCTCCAGGCTGTCCGACCGGCTTCCGGCGCCTGAATAGGACACCGGAAAGAAGCTGCCGTCGCAGGTGCGCACGCACACCGCGTACGAGCCCGCGTGCGCGTGGACGCCGTTGTCGCCTTGCCCGGGCTGATCGTTTCGCGGCTCCTGGCTGCGATCCTCGAACCCGGCGTCGGTCTGCGGCGGCGGCTCCGCGCCGCCATTGGCGAGCCTCGCGATCCCCCCGAACAGAGCCTCGAAGACATTGCTCGGCCCCGATGGGGCCCCGCGCCCGCATTCGGCGTTGTAGCGGGCGACAAGATCGCCGACCCCGCCTCCGGCGCGCGCCTGCAACTCGGCGAGACTGGCCTGCATGCGCGAGATCTGGGCGTTCACTTCGCCGCATTGCGGGGGCGGATTCGACCCGAAGAACAGGAACTTGCGATTCTCGCAGCCGAGCGAGGCGGCGTAGGCGCGGGTGCGCCCGAGCTCGGCGCGCTGCCGCTCGACGGCCGCCCCGGCGCCGCTCGACCGGCGGGCGGCGATGGCCTGCTGGAGCCTGGCGCATTCGGCGTTCTGCGCCAGCGCGCTTTCGCCGCCGAAAGCGACGAAAGAACCCGAAAGCGCCGCCACAATCGCGGCCGGCGTCAGAACTCCGCCCAACCCAAGCGCGCTGCGCAAGACTCTTGCCCCCGTCATGCGTTCGTCATCTCGCTAACGTGTCCCCTCGAGCTTCCGCGGCGCCTCGGCCTCGGCAGCCGAGCGCGGTTAGAACCCGACATCGCGGCGCGAACAAGGCGCCGGCTCATGTCCAGGTATGAGCGGGCTCCATACGTGGTTTCGCCGCCCAGCGCCAGAGAGCGCAGCTCATTGGCTTCGGCGCCCCGCTTCGGGCATAGTCGCGCGATGGCGGACGCCGACACGCGCGCGACCAATGCGCCGGAAATCACGGTCAGCGAACTGGCGGGCGCGCTCAAGCGCGCGATCGAGGACCGGTTCGGTTACGTGCGCGTGCGGGGCGAGATTTCCGGCTACCGCGGGCCCCATTCGTCGGGCCACGCCTATTTCAGCCTCAAGGACACGGGCGCCCGGCTCGACGCGGTCATCTGGCGCACCAGCCTGCAACGGATGCGGCTCAAGCCCGAGGAGGGGCTCGAAGTCGTCGCGACCGGCCGGCTGACCACCTTCCCCGGCAAGTCGGCCTATCAGATCGTCATCGAATCGCTCGAGCTCGCCGGAATCGGCGCGCTAATGGCCCTGCTCGAGGCCAGGCGCAGGAAGCTCGCCGAGGAGGGGCTGTTCGACGCCGCCCGCAAGCGGAAAGTCCCGTTCCTGCCGAAAGTGATCGGCGTGGTGACGTCGCCGACCGGCGCGGTCATCCGCGACATTCTGCACCGGCTCTCCGGCCGCTTTCCAGTGCGGGTCGTGGTCTGGCCGGTCAGGGTGCAGGGCGAGACCTCCGCGGCCGAGGTCGCCGCGGCGATCGACGGCCTCAACGCGCTCCCCCCCGGCGGGCCTGTCCCCCGTCCCGACGTGGTGATCGTGGCGCGCGGCGGCGGCTCGCTCGAGGACCTCATGAGCTTCAACGACGAAGCGGTGGTGCGGGCCGCCGCCCGCAGCGCGATCCCGCTCATCGCCGCGGTCGGCCACGAGACCGACTGGACGCTGATCGACCACGCGGCGGATGTGCGCGCGCCGACCCCGACCGCGGCGGCCGAATTCGCAGTGCCCGTGCGCGCCGAGCTTCTCGCCGCGATCGCCGACCTCGACGCGCGCCGGCAGGGCGCGACCCTGCGCTTCACCAGCCGTCTCCGCTCCGATTTGCGCGCGCTTCTCCGCGCGCTGCCCGCGGGCGAGGCGCTCGTCGCCGCGCCGCGCCAGCGCCTCGATCGCGCCGGCGATACGCTCGCCGCCCGTGCGCGCGGCGCGCTCGACCAGCGCGCGCTCAGCGTCGCCGGACTGGCGCGCCGGCTCGCGCGCCATTCGCCGCGCGCCCATCTCGCCGGCCAGCGTGAGCGCTTGAGGGGCCTGACCGGGCGCCTGGCCAGACTGCGGCCCCTCCTGATCGAACGGCCTCGCCGATCGGCGGAGGCGGTCAGCCGGGTCTTCGTCCGCGAGGCGGCGCTGCTTAAGCGCCGCCGCGGCGAACTGGCGCAGCGGCTCGAGCGTCTCGCCGCCCGGATGACGCGCGCCTATGACGAACGCCTGCAGAGCCGCCGCGCCGAACTCCTCTCCGCCTGGCAGCTTCTGGGCGCGATGAGCTATCGCGGCGTCTTGTCGCGCGGCTTCGCGCTCATACGCGATGAGACGCAAAGTCCGCTGAGGCGCGCCGCCGAGGTCAGGCCCGCCCAGCGCCTCGAGATCGAATTCGCCGACGGGAAGGTGGCGGCGATCGCGGGCGGGCGCGTCGGGCCGCCCCTCACCCCGCCCCCGCTCTTGCCCCGCCGGCGCGCAAGACCGGACAAGGACGAAGGGCAGGGGAGCTTGTTCTGACCGGGCCTCTCTTGCGCATAGTCATTGCTGCGTCGTCGCGCCGCCTCCGGCATGCCAAAGGCGCAGCCGCCGCTGAAGCGAGGCGCGGACGTTTTCAGGCAGGGTGATCTTCCGGACCGAATCGCCGGCGATTTGCGCCGCCGGCGAAGGGATCGCCAGGAAAGCCGGGGCGCCGCCGGTGCTTGGATCGAAGGCGGCGCCCGCGATCTCTCCGCAATCATTGATGCCGCCGTCCCAGGTCAGATACAGCGAGCCAGTTGGAACGAGGTTGTTGAGGTCGGTCACCACGCCATCATTCGTGTCTGACCCACCGTCGGAAGCCTCGCCACTGCCGAAGCTGCTCACGGACGCTTTCTTGCGGAACTGCTCTGGGGCGCTCACTTGGCCATAGTACGGCGGGTCCTCCCTTGCATCCTTCGAGCTGAGCGTGCTCATCATCGCACGGGATCGCCAGGAAAGCGTTGCTGGTGTAGCTAACCAAATCGACGGCTATGCCTGCGATCTCCCCACGGTCGTTGATGTCGCCGGCGTAGTACAGATAGACGCCAGCGGGAATGAGCGTGTTGAGGTCGGTCATCACGCCGTTTTCCCAGATATACGCGGCGCAAAACGTGTCGGTTGCGTCGCACGCATGCCCCACAATCTGCCCCTTGTTGTTAATGCCACCGGGGAATGTCAAAGGGCGCCCGGGAAGCGTGCCGAGGTCGGTGACAACGCCCTTCTGCCACAACCAAGAATGATAGGTGGCGTTGTCGGACAGGAGCGACTCACCGAGCACCTGA
>DATGHB010000445.1:0-4518 GCA_035308265.1 Roseiarcus sp. | reverse complement strand
ATCGTCTTCGAGCGCTTCTTCGACGAAGCGGGCGGCATGCAGCTCGTCATTCACTCGCCGTTCGGCAGCCGTCTCAATCGCGCCTGGGGTCTGGCGCTCCGCAAGCGCTTTTGCCGCAAATTCAATTTCGAGCTGCAGGCGGCGGCGACCGAAGACAATATCGTGCTTTCGCTCACCACCGCGCATAGCTTCGAGCTTGGCGACGTCGCGCGCTACCTCCATTCGAACAGCGTGCGCGCGGTGCTGATTCAGGCGATGCTGGACGCGCCGATGTTCACCACCCGCTGGCGCTGGGTCGCCGGCGTATCGCTCGCGCTGCCGCGCTTTCGCTCCGGCAAGAAGGTTCCACCGCAAATCCTGCGCATGCAGGCGGAAGACCTGGTCGCCGCGGTCTTCCCCGACCAGATCGCCTGCGCCGAGAATCTCACCGGCGAGCGCGAGGTTCCCGACCATCCGCTCACCAATCAGGCGATCGCCGATTGCTTGCATGAGGCGATGGACATCGAGGGGCTGGAGCGGCTCATCCGCCGCCTGGAGGCGGGCGAGATCCGGCTCGTTTGCTGCGATCTCACCGAGCCTTCGCCGCTCGCTTTGGAGGCGCTGTCAGCGAGGCCCTACGCCTTCCTCGACGACGCGCCGCTCGAGGAGCGCCGGACGCAGGCGGTGATGGCCCGGCGCTGGCGCGACCCTCAGAGCGCGTCCGATCTCGGCCGGCTCGATCCGGAGGCGATCGCCAAGGTCCAGTCCGAGGCCTGGCCCGATCCAGTGAACGCCGAGGAGCTTCATGACGCGCTGCTCTGGCTCGGCTGCCTGACCGAAACGGAGGCCCTCGCGACCCCCGGCTGGAGCGAGTGGCTCGAAACGCTCTCCGGCGACAAGCGCGTCGCGCGTCTCAAGGCGCCGCAGGCCACCTTATGGATTCCAGCCGAGCGGCTCACGCAATTCCGGGTCGTCTGGCCGGAGGCGAAGCTCGAGCCTGAGATCGCGCCCCCCGCCGATGAGGCTGAGGCGGCATGGTCGAGAGAGAACGCGCTCGTCGAGATCCTGCGCGGCAGGCTCGAAGGCTTGGGGCCGGTCACGCCGACCGCGCTGGCCGCGCCGCTCGGGCTCGAGCCGGGAGCGGTCGCGGCGGCGCTCGCCGCGCTGGAAAGCGACGGCGCTATCCTCAGGGGACGTTTCCTTCCCGGCGTCAATGACGAGCAATGGTGCGACCGGCGCCTCCTCGCGCGCATCCACCATTACACGGTCCGGCGGCTGCGCTCCGAGATCGAGCCGGTGGCCGCGCGGGATTTCTTGCGCTTCCTGTTCGCCTGGTCTCATGTCACGGAGGAGACGCGCTTCGAGGGGCCCGACGCTCTGCCCGTAGTCCTGAGCGCGCTCGAAGGCTTCGAGGCGCCGGCGAAGGCGTGGGAGACCGAGATCCTTCCGGCGCGTCTCAAGGGCTATCAGGCGTCCTGGCTCGACGCCCAATGCCTCGCCGGACGGACGGCCTGGGCCCGCCTGACGCCGCCGGCTGTCTCCAGCGACCGCTCGCGCCACGCGACGCCGGTCGGCGCCACCCCGATCGCTCTCATCGAGCGCCGCGCCGCGCGCTTATGGATGGCGCTCGCGCCGCCGGCCGCCGCGCCCCCGGTGAGCGGGCGCGCCGAAGCCGCGCTCGAGGCCTTGAAGGCGCGCGGCGCCATGTTCTTCGACGAGCTCGCGGAAGCGACGCGCCTCCTGCGTCACGAGCTCGAACAGGCGCTCGGCGAACTCGCGGCGCTCGGCCTTGCCGCCTCGGACAGTTTCGGCGGCTTACGCGCGCTTCTCGTGCCGTCGGGCCAGCGCAAGCCTCTCGCCGGCACGCGGCGGCGCGGACGGGTGCTGGCCTTCGACATCGAGAGCGGCGGCCGATGGTCGCTGATCGGCCGGGCAGGGGAGGGGAGCGCCGAGTCGCGCGACCCGGCGATCGAATATGCGGCGCGGGCGCTGCTTGCCCGCTATGGCGTCGTCTTCTGGCGACTGCTCGCCCAGGAGCCGGGCTGGCTGCCGCCCTGGCGCGACTTGCTGCGGGTCTACCGCCGGCTCGAGGCCCGGGGCGAAATCCGCGGCGGCCGGTTCGTCGCGGGATTCTCCGGCGAGCAGTTCGCGCTGCCGGACGCTGTCGGTCATCTGCGCGAGATTCGCCGCCGCCCGGCGTCGGGCGAATGGGTGTCGCTGTCGGGCGCCGATCCGCTCAACCTGATCGGCATCCTGACGCCCGGGCAAAGGCTCTCCGCGCTCACCGCCAATCGCATCGTCTACAGGGACGGCCTGCCCGTCGCGACGCTGATTGGCGGCAAGGCGCAGTTCCTGACCGCTCTCGAGACCGCCGAGCAATGGGAGGCCGAGAAGCGCCTCGTTCGCTCGGCCGCGCGCGGCATGCTCGCAGACCTCGTCTAAAGTCCGGCGTGAACCGGCAATCGGGCGCCGCCGAGACGCGCCCGCGAGGCTCGAATTGACCCGGCGCATCCGGTTTGCTAGCCAAGGCGCGATAGTCGATTGTCCCACGGCTGGGCAGGCCTCGGCTGGAATGGCCGGAACGAAGAGGGGGCGTCTCAAGTGATCGCACGTCGCGGCTGCGCGCTGGCGCTTCTCGGTCTCGTCTCGGCTTTCGTCGCCGGCTGCGGCGAAAACCCGCCTCCCACGCCCGCAATCACCGCTCCCGCCGTCAGCGCCGATCAGCTGGTCGGCAAGTGGGGTTTCGCCGCCTATCACCGTGACGAGGATCGGGCCCGCACCATCAAGGAGGCGGCGGCGCAATGCAACCGGCCCTACGTCATCAACAAGGGCCCGAACGGCGGCGTGATGATGAACCTGGCGGACCAGAAGGAATTGTCGGAACTGGTGCTCAAGGCCGGACCGAGCGGGCAGACCTATCTCGGCCCGCCCGGCGATGCGGGCACGGCCGACGATCGCATCGTCTCCAATGTCGACGCGAATTCATTCACGACAGTTTGGGTCGATCCCGACAACGCAAGTCGCTACGGCACGTCGGTTTACGTGCGCTGCGGAAAGCGCTGACCGTCGATCTGTTAGTTTGCGAACCAACGGAGCACCGATGAGACTTCGAGCAGGTTTGTTGTTGCGGTTTGCGCTCGGCGCCGCGCTCGCCGTCACGGCGACGGCTTTCGCCCAAGCCGCGACCGCGGTCCCCGGTCAGGACGAGATGAACATCGGCGACCAGCCCGGCTACCAGCCGACGCCTGAGGAAGAGCAGCTCACCGGCGCGTACGAGAAGCAGGAGGTTTTCTTCCGCACCACGGAAGCCCCGGGCACAATCATCATCGACACCAAGAACCGCTTCCTCTATCTCCTCCAGCCTGGCAACCGAGCGCTTCGCTACGGCATCGGCGTCGGCCGCGACGGCTTCACGTGGTCCGGCCTGCAGAAGATCTCGCGCAAGCAGGAATGGCCGGACTGGCGCCCGCCGCCGGAAATGATCGAACGCCAGCCCTATCTGCCGCGATTCATGGCCGGCGGCCCCGGCAATCCGCTCGGCGCGCGCGCCATGTATCTTGGCGCGACCGTCTATCGGATCCACGGCACCAATCAGCCCCAGACGATCGGCCATGCAGTCTCGTCGGGCTGTTTCCGCCTGGTCAACGATGACGTGATCGACCTCTACAGCCGGGTGCCGGTCGGCACCAAGGTGATCATCAAGCAGGCGGTCGCTCTTTAGGAGCAGCGCCGCCAAAGCACTGAACCCGCTCAAACGGAAGCGAGACTGGTCATGCGCAAGATGATCCCGGTTGTCCTCGCCCTCGCAGGCGCCGTTGCGTTCGGCGTAGGCGCCGAGGCCCAGACGCTCAAGACTGTCCAGGATCGCGGCTCGCTCATCTGCGGCGTCAACCAGGGCCTCCAGGGCTTCGCGATCAAGGACGACAAGGGTCAATGGTCGGGTTTCGACGTCGACTTCTGCCGGGCGCTGGCGGCGGCGATCTTCAACGACCCGTCCAAGGTGCAATACGTGCCCCTCTCGGCGGCGCAGCGGTTCGACGCGCTCAAGAGCAAGCAGATCGATGTCCTCTCGCGCAATTCGACCTGGACGCTGGGCCGCGAGGAGGATTCCGGGATCGTCTTCGCCGGGGTGACCTATTATGACGGTCAGGCCTTTCTCGTCCCCAAGAGCCGCAATCTCCAGTCGGCGCTCGAACTCGACGGGAGCACGGTCTGCGTCCAGCCCGGCACCACGACCGAGCCGAATTTCACCGATTATTTCGACACCAACCACATGAAATACCAGACCGTCCACGTCGGGGACGCGGCGGATATGATCAAGGCCTACGAGGCCGGACAATGCAACGTCATGACCACCGACGAGTCGGGGCTGTTCGCGATCCGCCAGCAGCTCGCCAAGCCCGGCGACAGCATGATCCTGCCCGACGTCATCTCGAAGGAGCCGCTGGGCCCGGCCGTCCGGCAGGACGACATGCAGTGGTTCAATCTCGTCAAGTGGGTCAATTTCGCGATGATCAACGCCGAGGAGCTTGGCGTCAG
>DATGHB010000444.1:0-2635 GCA_035308265.1 Roseiarcus sp. | reverse complement strand
GGCGCGGTCGACACCCTCGTCACGCACTTCGCCGCGGCGCTCGGCGCGCGCGGCATTCGCGTCAACGCCGTCGCGCCAGGCGTTGTCGAGACCGACATGTCGAAGTTCACCAAAACGGATGCGGGGCAGGACTACACGCTCGGCATGCAGGCGCTGAAACGCCTCGCCCAGCCTGACGACATCGGCGGCGTCGTCGCCTTTCTCGCGTCCGAGGAGGCCCGCTGGATTACCGGCGAGGTCATCCACGTCGACGGCGGCTCGAAACTCTGAGGCCAGCCCGGATGCGAGCCGTTGGCTCGCCAGCCGCGCTCAAGTCACATCGATAGCGCCACCTTGCCCACGAGGCCGGCGAGAATGAGCGCGCCGCTCAGCCGATGGCTGGCCCCCTCGTCGGCGAGGAAAATGCGGCCGAAGCCGATCAGCCCGGCCAGCGTCACGGCGATTTCAAGAGCGGCGTTCATCTCTTCGATCCCCTCGCCGCTCACGAAAGCCCTCTGGCCTCTCGGCTTGCCGGCATTGGGAGCGGTCGTCCACGTGCGAATCGACGATAGGGGAGAAACAAGAACAAATCAAGAATAAAAAGCCGACGACCGATTTATTTTCACCGAGGAGCGCGCCGGTCCGTCGGGGCGCCGGCCGACGGCGCGGCCTTCGGCGCGCTGCAACCCCGCGCGTCGCCCGGCGTCTTGACAGGCGAGCGGCGTGAAGGCGAGCGTAGGTTCGCAATGAACATCAGGCGACGCGGAGCGCGATCCCACGCTTCCCGCATTGCGCGCCTGGCGGCTTCAGGCCGCATCGCGCTTCTTTGCATCGGCGCGCTGGCCGCGTTCGCCCCGGAGGCGGCGCCCGCCGCCGTGGGCCGCGGCGCGCTGTGGAAGGTCGTCGAGGCCTGTCTCGTCACCCATGCGCTGACCGGGGGCGCCTTCCCATGCCTTGAGGTGAACGTGTCGGGCGGAAGGGAGCGCGGCTATGTCGTGCTGCGGCCCCCGCTCAGCGCCTCCGATCTCATCCTGGCGCCGACCAGTCGGGTAGCCGGCGTCGAGGACGCTTCGCTTGCGGCCCCGGACGCGCCCAACTATTTCGAGGACGCATGGCGCGCCCGCAAGTTCCTCAACGGCGCGCCGCGCGAGCCGCTGCCGCATGATGGCGTCGTTCTCGCCGTCAATTCAACCCCGTCGCGCACCCAGGACCAGCTTCACATCCATATCGGCTGCCTCTCTCCGCGCGCGAGACGGACGGTCGAGGCGTTCGCCGCGGCCGCGCCCGCGGACCAGTGGCTCGAGCTGGGGCGGCCGTTTCACGGCCTCGAATTCCGGGCTCGCCTGCTCGTTCAGGACAGTCTCGTCGGCGTCAATCCCTTTCGTCTCGCCGCGGAAGCCTGGCCCGGCGCCTCGGTCGACCGATCGCTTTTGACGATCGCGGTCGCCGGCGTCCCGCTGCCCCGAGGGCGCGAAGGATTCGTGCTGCTGGCTTCGTGGCGGGGCGGCCGGCATTCGGTCGAAGGGCTTCTTCTCGGCGGTTCGGACTTGGATTGCCGCTGAGCGAGCGGCGCGCCCCGGGCCTCTCCGCCAAAATAGGGAGGCGCCCGGCGGACATTTGCGCCCCGCCCTGCTTCCGGATTATTCAGGAATCTGCGAAGATGAATTCGAGACGCCGCGGCGATCGACAAGGTGTTTTGAGCATATCGCGCCAGGGAGATCGGAGGCAGACGTTGAGACAATTCAAAAAGACTTCCTTGTCGTGTAGGCTCAACCACCAGATTGCCATCAAGCCGCCGGACAAATCAAATCTACTGGCCGGCCGGGCGGGATTAGACTTTTCAGGCGGGGCAATGAAATGTCGCTTTATCGTCTTTCTTTTTGCGTTCTTTCCGGCGCTGGAGAGGTCAGCCATGGCGGCGGGCGCCTATCCGGGCTGCGCCGCGCCCCCGTCCAGCTTCCCAAAATCGTTCACCGCGACGCCGACCACCTTCGCCTCGATTCTCAACGCCGCGGCGGCCGGCGACGTCATCCGTTTGAACTCGGGCGCCTATGGGGCGGTCAGCATCGCCAACCGGAAGTACGAGCAATTCCTGACCATCGAGGCGGGGCCCGGGCAGACGCCGGTCCTGTCGTCGCTGACCGTCAGCGGCGCGAGCCACCTGGTCTTTTCCGGGCTCACCGTGAACGCCAACGGCCCCCGGTCGAAATCGCCCAATGGCATTCTGGTCAAGCTCGCCTCCAGCAACAACATCGTTTTTGCGAACAACATCGTCGAATCGACGTCCGGCGCCTTCCCGTGGAAGTCGATGGGAACGGTCCTCAACGCCACGATCGCACCCAGCGATGGCGTCAACGCCGCTCAAGATTATTGCATGGCCCTGACCGGCAACCAGATCCGAAATGTCTTCAACGCAATCTACGTCGGCGGCGACGAGGTCGGGACCGACGGGCAGAACTATGTCGTCTCAGGCAACACGATCGATCATTTCGCCGGAGATGGCATCGACCATTCGGCGACCAATATCATCATTGCCGGCAATCGCATCACCAACGGTCTCGACATCTGCGAATCGAAATGCATTCACAATGACGCCATTCAGGGCTGGAACTGGGACGACAAGCTCGGCATCACCAACAAGAACGTGGTTATCGAC
>DATGHB010000443.1:0-13567 GCA_035308265.1 Roseiarcus sp. | reverse complement strand
GGGTCGCCCTCGCCGATATCGAATTCGCGGCGAATGACATAGTCGCGGGTGCGGGTGTTGCCGACAATATCGATGCGTTCGATGTAGACTTTCGGACCGTTGTCAACGGAAAACGAAATCGCGATCGTATGGTTGGCGGCGTCACGCTCCCCGTGCGGCCGCGCCTCGGAGAAGGCGTAACCCTGCCGAGCGACGTCGCGGGTGATCGCCTCCACCGACTTGTCGACGCTGCTCGCGTCATACACGTCGCCGGGCCTTAGAGCTACGAATCGATTGAGCGCCGGCCCATCGACCTTCGGAATGTTGGAAACCACCGAAACCGACGAGACATGATATTGGGGGCCCTCCTGCATCGTGATCGTAATGACGTAGCCGGGGGGATTGGCCTGATAGGCGACATCGGTGTTGGTGATCTGGAAATCCGCGTAGCCGTTCTTCATGTAGTAGCGGCGGATCGCCTCCTCGTCAGAGGCCAGGCGATCCGGATCGTAGACGTCCGTGCTCTTGAGCCACGACAGGAGGTTCATCGTGCTGGTCTGCATCAAGTTGTGCAGGCGATAGTCCGAAACAGCATGATTGCCGACGAACTTGATCTCCCGGATGCCGGTCTTTTCGCCTTCATTGATGGTGAAAACGAGATCCACGCGCCCGTTCGGCAATTGAACCAGCCGCTTTGTCACGCTCGCTTCGTTTCGGCCGTATTTCTTGTAGGCGTCCTTGATCCTGCCGATGTCCCCCTCAGCGGTCGCCTCGTTGTAGGCAGTGTGCGGCTTCGACTGCACCTCGACTTCAAGCTGCTTCGTCTCGATCTGCTTGTTGCCTTCGAAGGCAACCCTGTTGATGATCTGCTCGCCCTTGGCGAGAGTCACAACGATCTTGCCATCCTCCACTTGTGCGCTGACGTTCGAATAGAGGCCGGTCGCCTTCAGGTCGGCAACTCCCTGCTCGATCGACGCCGGGCTGGTTCCAGTGAAATACGGCTTCAGCGCCGAGGGAGCGACATTGGCGCCCTGGACAATGATCTGCTGCGCAAGCGCCGGCTCCGCCCAGCTCAACCCGCACAGACCAAGGGCCACCGCCAGAAGGACGCCACCGACACACCCGCGAATCCAATCCATATGGCCCACAGCCCCTATTCGCGCCGGCGCAACGGCCGCCACTGCGGCGCCGCTTCCGGCGTGACCCTGTCTGCGCCCCCCAAAGCGCCTCGCGGCGCCGATCGCGGGCGACGCCGCCGACGCGACGCAGCACTCAACCCACCCGCCAGGCGGTGGTCGGAAAGATTAACAGCGTTTTACAATTTTTGCTCGCGCCTGCAAACGGTTCTTGGGCGAGCGTACACCATTTCTCGCGACCGTTGCGTCAAGGACACGCAAACATGGTCGACCGTTGGTTAATTGGCGTTCGTGACGAGGCGGATGATGTCGTGCGAGGTCGTGAAAACCACCAGAAGCGCGACCAGCGCGATTCCGATTCGGAGGCCGATTTCCTGCGCCCGCTCGCTCAATGGACGTCCGCGCAAGGCCTCGAAGGCGTAGAAGGCAAGATGGCCGCCATCCAGCAGCGGTATCGGCAGCAGATTCATCAGGCCGACCGACACCGAAAACCAGGCGGCGAGGCTGAACAGCTCCCAGAAGCTGATTTTCGCCATCTCGCCAGCCATTTGCGCGGCGCCGATCAGTCCTGACATCTGATCGGTTGATTCTCGTCCGGCGAAAATCCCGACGACATAGCTCGCCGTCGCCTTGACGATGAACCACTCCTGCCCCGCGCCCCAGGCGACGCAAGTCATCGGTCCGCACCGTTCGACCTTGGCGTCATTGCGGTCAGCCGAGGAGGCAAGCCCGAGATGGCCCATACGGCGCTTACCGAAGACGCCCTGATCGACCACGGTGATCCGAGGCGTCGCCGTGAGATCGACTTCGTGGCCCTGGCGCGCGACGACGAAGTTCATCGGCAGACCGGTGCTCATCAGCGTCGATTCCTGAAGCGCTTCAAAGCTGTCGATCGGATTCCCGTTAATCGACTTAATCAGGTCTCCGGGCTGAAACCCCGCCGCTGCCGCCGGACTGCCAGCTTCCACCCGCCCGATGCGCGCAGTATGTTCGACCCTGCCGAAGGCCATGAACATGCCGGCGAAGATTACAAAGGCCAGGATGAAATTGGCGATCGGCCCCGCGAGCACGATCGCGGCGCGGTTTCGCAACGGCTGCCCAGGCAGCGTCAGCGCGCGATCGACGGATGGATCGGGCCCCGCGCGGTCACCGACGCTCGCGGGGTTGGCGTCGCCGTGAAACTTCACGTATCCGCCCAGCGGCAGCGCGCCGACCCGCCAGCGCGTGCCGCGCGCATCCACCCTCGCGAACAGCTCCGGACCAAATCCGAGCGAGAAAGCGTCGATTTTGACCCCACACCATCGGCCGACCAAATAGTGGCCAAGCTCGTGGACGGAGACGATGAGGCTAAGAATGATGATGAAGGGGATGACGTACCATCCGAACCAAGCCAGAAGGTCGCCGATCGCATTCACTCCCGCCATCCGCGGCCTCCAATCCAGCCGCCGCGGCCAATGGCCGTCGGACGATGGTTACTGAACCGTTACACTGGCGCAACTCGGAGCTTACGCCAATAGGCTCGTCGCTCTATCTGTCGCGATATGGTGAATCGCCAGGGCTTCCGCAATGTCAGCCGGCGCGCTGAGTTCACCCGCGGCGGTCATCGCGGCCAGCGTTCCTGCGACAAGCCGCGCGATGTCGGCGAAGCCGATTCTCCGATCGAGGAAGGCTGAAACGGCGATTTCGTTGGCGGCGTTGAGCGCGGTCGGCGCGCCTCCGCCGGAGCGCAGCGCCTCGATCGCGAGACCGAGCGCTGGAAACCGTCGGAGATCGGCGCGCTCGAAGGTCAACCGGCCAAGCGCGGCAAGGTCGGGCGCCCGGACGCCGGACGGGATCCGGTCGGGATAGGCCAGGCAATGCGCAATCGGGGTGCGCATGTCCGGAGACGCCATTCCGGCGATCAGCGAGCCATCGGCGAAGGCGATGAGACCATGCACGATCGATTGGGGATGGACCACGACATCGAGCCGGTCGGCGGGCAGGCCGAACAGGTGATGCGCCTCGATCAGTTCGAGTCCCTTGTTCATCAGACCCGCCGAATCGATTGTCACCTTCGGTCCCATCACCCAGTTGGGATGGGCCAGCGCTTCCTCGCGCGTGGCTGCGGAAATGCGCTCGGCGCTCCATTCGCGGAACGGTCCGCCGGACGCGGTGATGGTCATCTTCTCGATGGTGTCCGGATCGCGCGCTCCGATTGCCTGAAACAGGGCGTTGTGTTCGGAGTCGACCGGCAGCACCGCCGACCCGACCCGCCGCGCTGTCTCCATCACCGCCTTGCCGGCGCACACCAGCGTCTCTTTGTTGGCGAGCGCGACTGTGCGTCCGGCCGCGACTGCGGCGAATGTCGGTCGCAATCCTGCCGCGCCAACGATCGCCGAAACCACCAGATCGGCGTCGCGCAGGGCGGCTTCCTCGACCGCCTCCGGCCCAGCGGCAATTTCGACCCCAAAGCCCGAAAGTCCCGCCTTCAAGTCTGGATAGCCGGCTGGATCGGCCAATGCGGCGAATTCGGCGCCGAGTTCGATCGCGCATTTCGCCAGCGCCGCGCCATCGCGACCGCCGGCGAGCGAAACAACCGAGAACCTGCCGGGCGAAGCGGCGATGACTTGGGCGCAGGAGCGTCCAATCGAGCCGGTCGCGCCCAGTATCGACAGGCGCCTGGGCGCCGCCGGGTTTCCGCGCGATCGCGGCGGCTGAGCCAGGACGCCAGGAGAGACGCTCACCATTGAAACAATCCGCTGGCGATGAACGGGGCGCCCCGAGCGTTGAGGTCGGCGGCGACGGCGGCGAAGACGGAGGCCGCGACGAACGCATCGAGTCGGTCCATCAACCCGCCGTGGCCAGGAATGAGCCCGCTCGAATCCTTGACGCCGAAGCGCCGCTTGAGCGCGGATTCGAACAAATCGCCGAGTTCGGACACGATCGCGGCCGCAAGCCCGAGCCAGAACAACGCGGCAAGGCGGTTTGTCCATGGCGCGAGCAGGAGGCCGAGGACCGCCCCGGCGAGCGCGCCAGCGATCGCGCCGGCCCACGTCTTGCCCGGCGAGACGCTCGGCCAAAGCCGGGGGCCCCCGATCAGCCGGCCGCCGAAATAGGCCGCAATATCCGTCCCCCAAACGACGGCGAACAGCCATAAAATCGCGGCCAAGCCGAAGCTCGGACTGACCCTCAGAAGCCCAACGCTGGCGACAAGCGCGCCGGCATAGAGGACGCCCCCAGCCGCCCAGATCCGTTCGCTCCGTCCCGCTAGCCAACCAATCGCGACCGCGCCGAGGACGAGCGCCGCGAGGACGCCCGGAATCGAATTATGGAGCGCGAACAGCGCGGCGAACGCTATCGCAAGGGCGCCGGCCGCGACCCGCTCCGCGAGCCGGTCGTCCCCGATGAGGCGCTGCCACTCCCATAGCACTATAACCGCCGCGAGCCACCAGAAAGCCACGAAGACAAAGCCGCCAATCCACGCCGTCGCCAGCGCGAAGCTTCCCATCGCCACGGCCGCCGCGACGCGGGGCTTGAGATCCGACCCGAAGCGGGCGCGCGGCTCACGCGGCGCCGCGCCGGCGGCCGTGTCCTCGTCCCTTACCGCCACGCGCCCATCCTCACGACGCCGACTCGACAACCGCGGCTTCGGCGAGCGCGCCGAACCGTCGCTCCCGCGCGGCGTACTGGTCTAGCGCCGAGAGGAAGGCCGCGTCGTCGAAATCGGGCCACAGAATGGGCAGGAACACGAGTTCCGCGTAGGCCGCCTGCCATAGCAGGAAATTCGACAGGCGCATTTCGCCGGAGGTGCGGATGATGAGGTCGGGATCGGGAAGGCCGGCGGTGTCGAGCCGCTCGGCAAATTGGTCCACGCCGACCGCCCGCGCGTCGAGGCGCCCGTCGCTTATGTCGTTCGCGAGGCGCCGCGCCGCCGCGACGATCTCTTGCCGTGCGCCGTAGTTGAAGGCAACCGTCAGCGTGAGTCGCCGATTGTGAGCGGTCAGCGTTTCGGCCTCGACCAGGAGCGCTGCAATCTCGGGCTTGAGATTGTCCCGTTCGCCGATGATCCTGACCTTGACCCCGTTGGCGTTGAGTTCAGCGAGATCATCGCGGATGAACCGCTTGAGCAGGCCCATCAGCATGGCCACTTCGTCAGGCGGACGGCTCCAGTTCTCTGACGAGAAGCTATAGATCGTGAGGAACCGCACGCCGCGCTCGATCGCCGAGCGCACGACCCGCCGCACCGCCTTGACGCCGCGGCGATGGCCCTCGAAGCGCGGCAGTCCGCGCAACTGAGCCCAGCGGCCGTTGCCGTCCATGATGATGGCGACGTGGGCCGGCGTCCCAGCCGAACAGGGTGTGGAGCGCGAAGGATGCATGAGGGCCTCTGACAAGGGCGATCGCCTAGACCTGCATGATCTCCTTTTCCTTTGCGGCGAGGGAGGCGTCGATCTCGTGAATGGCCTCATCGGTCGCCTTCTGCACTTCCGCCTCCTGGCGTTTTTCGTCGTCCTCGCTGATCGCGTGCTCCTTGAGCAGCTTCTTGAGGACATCGATTCCATCGCGGCGCACGTGCCGCACCGCCACGCGGCCGTCCTCGGCGTATTTGTGGGCGATCTTGACCATTTCCTTGCGCCGCTGCTCATTCAGTTCGGGAATGCGGATGCGAAGAACCGCGCCCTCGACGGTTGGGCTCAAGCCGAGATTGGAGTCCCGGATCGCCTTGTCGACCGCCTGCACCATGCTCTTGTCCCACACCGAGACGGAGAGCGCGCGCGGCTCGGGAACGCTGATCGTCGCCACCTGGTTGATCGGCATCCGTTGGCCGTAGGCCTCCACTTGCACCGGCTCGAGCAGGCTTGCGCTGGCGCGGCCGGTGCGCAAGCCGCCCAGTTCGTGCTTGAGCGTCGCATGGGCGGCCTGCATGCGGCGTTTGAGTTCGGCGAGGTCGAATTGAGGCAGCTGCGCCATTTTGCGTCACACGGATTGAAAAGCTTAGCCGCGCCGGGGCGAACAGGGCGGCCGAAAAGGGTAGTTTGCGGCGACATTCGCGCCCGCCGCGTCATAGCATAGCTTTAGCGCGCGAACAGCGTCCAAAGAAGACGCCCGCGCGACACGACTGCGCGCGCTCAATGCCCCGCGCCGGACTCCTGCGTCTCCATCGGCGGTCTGGCGAGCTTCGCCGCTTCCGCCATCGCGGCGAGCGCCGCCTGGCTCTGCGGCTGAATGAGGCCCGCCGACATGATGAGCTTCGCGCCCTCGTCGGCGGAAATCGGCAATTCGATGACCTCGTCGGCCGGGACATAGAAGAAGAAGCCGGTGGTGGGGTTCGGCGTGCAGGGCATGAAGGCCGAGATCATCGGCTTCTTCCCCGGCAGGGCCGACGCGACGATCTCGGCGGGGGCGGACGAGATGAAGACCAGCGACCAACTGCCTCGAACCGGAAACTCGACCAACCCGACCTTGCGGAACTGGCTGCCGGACTGGCTGAAGATGGTCTCGAACACCTGCTTCAGGCCCTTGTAGACGCCGCGGACGAGGGGCATGCGGTCGAGCATCGCCTCGCCGAAGCGCACCAGGGACCGGCCGATGAAATTGGCGGTCAGGAACCCGAGGAGGGTAAGCCCGACCATCGCGATGACCACGCCGAAGCCCGGAACATGGAATGGCAGATAGGCGTCCGGCCACAGGTCCCTCGGCAGCCACGGCCTCACCCAGTTGTCGATCGTGTCGATGACCCACCAAGCGATATAGGCGGTGACCGCTACGGGACCGAACACCACGAGCCCGGTGAAGAACCACGAGCGAAGGCGCTGGGCGAGCGAGCGGGGAAGCGGAGGCGGGAACGGGTCGGACATGGGAATCGGCGTCGAGCCAAGATGGCGGCTCGGAGGCAAGCTGGCAAGACAAATCCCATGTGAAGTCGGGTCAACGGCGATCCATCGCCTCCGCCCGCGCCGCAGTCCGTCGCCGCGGAATACAACCAGCGCGCGAGTCCGTCGCCGATAAAAGTCAATAAAATCCGCGTAAACGCTCGTAAATGCTAGCAAATTTGCTGGCGTTTACTGGCGCTTATTTTTCCGAATCGAGGCTTTTCAGTGGGTTACAGCCCGCTTCAAATAAGAAATTTTCCGGCTTCCTATCTCGGGTTGCATTCGAAGCGGCGCGCCCTTTCTCTCCTCCTGTTCATGGCGAAAGCCGCCGCGACGTCTCAATTCGGCTATTAGGAAAGACGCTAGTCCTTCTTCCTGTTTTTGTCAAGTCTTTGTTGAGCATGCGATGGCGCGGAATGGTCATGGCCGGACGGCCCTGATCCCTCTTTGCCCGCCGGCGGCGAGGCCGGCAGTGGGCCGCAAATCCTCGCGTGAGCGGCCGAACCCGAGGACCGCGCATCCTCCGCCGCGCCAACCGGGCGCCGCCCGCTATCCCGGGTAGTAGATCAGGCACGAAAGGTATGCTTCGGGGAGCTCCATTCCCGGCGCGGTCTCGCGGCCAGCCGCCAGGAGCTCAGGCAAAAAATGAGTGTGCGGCCCAGGCGGAGTGAGTTCGCCAGGAGACGGAATGCGAGTGAAGACCTCGATCCGACCTATCGGGGTGACGACGACTCTCGGGGGCGAGATCTGGATGATCCGCCGACCGGCGGCGGCGAGGACCTTGGGCCACGGATCGCCTACGCAAGCATCCAACGCGTGGCGGAGCGAGAGGTCGGCGGTTCGAACGCCAAACCCGGAGCTTCCGACCCCCAGGCCGAAGTCATAGAGATATCCTTCCCGGTCATTTGGCCGAATAGCCTCAGTGTCGAGTCCGAGCGCGTTGAATCCCGTGACGCCGGGCGGCGAAGCATAGACGCGCGGCACGGCCAACATCACGACGTGTTTGTGGTCGAAGGCGAACGCGCGAACGCGATCCGAGAGGCTCATGCTGATCGCGGCTCGCGCCGTGCTCGCGGTGAACCGGCCGCCGCCTCGATCCGAAATCTCGACCGCTTCGTCCTCTCCGATGCAGAACTCGGCGACCGCCCCGTAGACGCCTCCGACCCACGTCCCGTGGTCTGACGCGATCGTATCGGCGACAAAGGAATGGATGTCGTCGCGTGTCCAAGCCAGCCGGTGAAGCTTGAGCCCCAGCGCCGCGCGCCGCGAGGGAAGCTCAGCCCAAATCCGACTGAGCGTCTCGGAAGAAGCGGTTCTCCACGAGGCGATCTCGGCGCCCGAACGAGCGCAGCCGATGCAAAAACCTGAGCCTTCGTCGATCCGGCAGACTCCGACGCAAGGGCTCGGCGGCGCCCGAACGGTGTTCTTGTCGGACATCGGCCGTCCACTCAGCATGAGAGCAACCCGACTCGGGCGCGTTCCAACGCCGCAACTATGGCGTCCAGACCATCGGTCAGGGCAGCCGGCCCCGGCTGCAAAATCAACGGCGACTTGATTTCGAAAATGGCGCCGCGCCGCACAGCAGGCGCGTCACCCCATCCGGGCCGTTCGCGAATCCGCGCCGGCGCGACTTTCTTCCCGCACCAGGAGGCGAGGATGACATCAGGCGCCGCCGCAATGACAGCCTCAGAGGACACGATACGGTTCTTGGCGGCCTTCTGCTGGCGCAAGTCCGCGAACACATCCTCGCCGCCGGCAATTTCGATCAATTCGGAAACCCAGCCAACGCCGCTGATCAGCGGCTCGTCCCATTCTTCGAAGAAGACCCTTGGCCTTGGCCGCCGGTGAAACGACGCGGCGACAGCGTTCAAGCGGCTCTCGAGGCGACGAGCGAGGTCCTCGGCCCTCTCCATTGCGCCAACAAGCGCGCCGACGGTCCTGACCATCGCGAAAATGCCGGCGATGTCGCGCTGATTGAAGGCGTGCACCGCGATGCCGGCCTGAATCAACTCCGCCGCTATCGGCGCCTGCAAATCCGAGAACGTCAGAACGAGATCGGGATCGAGCGCGAGTATCTTTGGAATGTCCGCCGAAATGAAGGCCGAAACCCTCGGCTTCTCCCGGCGTACGCGCGCAGGCCGAACCGCGTAGCCCGAGACCCCGGCGATCCGATCTTCTTCGCCCAGGAGATAGAGGGTCTCGACCGTCTCTTCGGTCAGACAGACGATCCGCCGTGGGGGAAATTCCCGCATAGCGCGGCGCCACGCTACTCGAAGACAGGCTCGGGCGATCGGGTTCGCTCCTGAAGGCCGAGCCAAATCCCGAAACGCTGGATCACAAGAAGGCCAACGAAAGCGGCGCAGTTGATCGCGAGAATGCGCCTGATCACCGGGAGGGAAAACACCGCCGCGCTCGACGGAAGGATCGCGGTCGCCGCAAACAGAACGAATTCATAGACCACGAACGCCGCCGCGAACGCGAACAGCGCCGAGATCGCGGGACGCCGACCGACTTCCGCCGCTTGGCGAGCGGCCAGCGTTGCAACGAAAGCGGCGACGCCAATCGCAAAGCCCCAGCCGAAGCTGTCCGATGTGCGCGGATAGGACAGGAAGGCAAAGCCGATGATTTGATTTGCGGCCCAGGCCGCGACAATGAGCGCAAGGCCCGGCCGTGTTTTCATCCGGGCGCCCGCCAGCGCTCCGAGCGCGGCGAATGGGGTCGCGCACGCGAACACGAAACTGAAGGCGACGCTCGATAGCGTCACGATCAAGACCCACAGCGAACTCCTGGCTGCGGCAGGAATCGACTCGGCTTCGAATCCGAACGGATCGCCCGACATTTCCGTTCGAACGCGCGCCATTAACTTCAGCGTGCTTCCGCCGAAACGGTCCTCGGTTAATTTGAGCATGGGAAAGGCGCCTGACGTGCAAAGTCATCGCAGGACTTGCCCCGACCATCGGGGTTCGCGCGCCAAGACACCCCGCTTAGCGCTCTCCGCTCTGACGTCCGTGATGGCAGGTTTCCTGGCTCGCGGGTCGCCGCCGCTTCCGCCTTCCCAGGCCCACGCGGCCCAGTGGCGCCATGAAAGCGGCTCGTCGCTTACAGTTGCGGGGGCAGCCGCGGCATGAGGCGTCGCCGCCCGCACCGCGTTCCCTTTAATCCCCGAGGGGAACCATCGAATCGAAAGCATGCGCCAGCGAACGCTTCGCGTCAAATCAGCGGCTAGGTTCGGGGACGCGGTGAATCGCGTCCACGTCTTCGGGCAAGTCAGCCGCAGCTCTTCCTGGACAACCGTGCGCCCGCTCCCGGATCAATTTGACATCGGCAATAGCGCTCCTATTGTCCATTGATCGCTGCGAGGCTGGAAGCCGGTGAGAATCCGGCGCGGGCGCGCCACTGTGATCGATTCCGAGCCTTCGGGCGGAGAGTCGAAAGTCAGACCCCCTCGCGGTTGGCTTGAACTCGAATACGGGGCGCGGATTCCCGTGGAGTGCGATCAGTTGCCCTACCGGCTCGGGCTTTTTCTTCTCCTCGTCTTCGCGGCGACGGCGCGCCCCGCGTCGGCGCACCGCGAGAGGATCAGCCGGTCCTCTGCGCCCCAGGGGATTTCGATCCCGAGCCTCTCCCACGGGCAGATGCAGGTCATCGCCGCCAATCTCTCGGCGATCCGGGAGCTCGCGGAACGGCAGGACCCGACCGACTTGACGATGCGGCGGCTCCAGGACTTCGTGAACCTCCAGCAATTCGCCTGTCTTTGGGGCATGGTTCCGGGGAGCCTGACCGACGAGGCGAGCCCTTTCAACGAATGCGCGCATTCCTACCTCGCCGGCGCCCGGGCGCTCCTCATGCATCTGCGGCAAATGCCGGGAGGGGATCGGCGCGCCGTCGACGCGCTCGTGAGCAAGATCGAGCTCGAAATGCTGAGCGACAATGCCTCGCTGGTCCTCTGCCGCTATAGCGACGAGCCCTTCAACACCGATGAGGTGATCGCGCCGCATTGGAGCAGGATTCCCGCGCACCTTCCAAGCCTCGCGACCTTTGCGGCGATCCTCTCGTTCATCGCGGGCGCCGCGATCTTGCCGCTGCGCCGCGCCGCGGCATAGGATGTCGGCCATGAACAGCCGCGGCCGGAAGGCGAGCAGCCGGCGCTCCACGGGGAGCGGCTGGAAACGCTCGCCCGTGACCGCGTTCGTCGTCGCGTTCGCGCTCCTCGTCCAGCTTTTCGCCGCCGCGACGCCGCCGTCGCTCTCGGCGCCCGCTTTCGCCGGCGCCGATGAGGCGACGGTCGCGGCCGAGCTCAAGGCGGCGTTCGGCAACACGGCCGAACTCTGCGCCCACATCAACGGTCACGGCGCCCCGGGCAAACATTTGCCGTGCGGCAATGGCTGCGATCAATGCCCGCTCTGCCGCGGCGCCGCCCAGGCGGTGGCCTTCGTCCGGCCGGACCCGCCCGCCCTTCCGAAGCGGCTCGACAGCGACGCGCATGCGTTTCGGCCGCCGCCCGGCCGCGGCGCGCTTCCCGCCTATCCCGCCCAGCCCAATCCCGCCCGGGCGCCGCCCCTCGCTGCCTGACGATCGTTTGGCCCGCGCCTTCCGGCGCGCGCCTGGCCTTTCTTCAGACTTCGAGGACCTCCATGCCAACCCCTAAAATCCGCTTCGGCGCGGGCGCCTTTGCGGGCGCCGCCGTAGCCCTATGGCTCACGCCCGCTTATCCTCATGCCGTCTGCGGCGACCGCATCTTCCCGGCGACGCTCGCCATCGACGATCCCGGCGTCACCGACGAGCTCACGCTGCCGACCGTCAGTTATGTTCCCTTCAACTCCGACAGCGCCCATGAGTGGGACGCGAGCTTCAGCTGGACGAAGACCATCACCCCGGGTCTCAGCGTGGTGATCGGCTCCGGGCCGACATGGGAACATCCGGGCGGCTACGGCTGGAATGCGCTCGACACCGAACTACAGTGGCAGGCTCTGTGCATCCCCGACGCCGAGTTCATGTTCAAGCTCGGCTTCGACATATCCTGGGCCGGAACCGGGACCGGAATGCTGGCGGGTTCCGGCGGACAAAACACTTACTCTCCACTGGTGGACTTTGGTCTCGGCTTCGGAACGCTGCCGTCCAGCCTCAGTTACTTTCGCCCGTTCGCCATAACCGGCGAATTCAGCACGCCCACGCCGGGGCAGGACTGGACGAACGGCGCTCCGAATGTGTCCACGTTCAACTGGGGGTTCACCCTCCAGTACAGCCTGCCCTACTTCAACGCGCACGTGGCTGAGATCGACAACGATTTCATCAAGCATCTGGTCCCGGTCGCCGAGTTCAGTTTCCAGACCCCGATCCACAACGGGGCGGTCGCCGGACAAACGACAACGGGATATTTCCAGCCCGGCGCCGTCTACATAACCGACAAATGGCAGTTCGCCCTCGAGGCCATGGTCCCGACGACGGGCGCGACCGGCCACGGCGTCGGCGTGATCGGCTCGCTTGATTTCTATCTCGACGACATTTTCCCCGACACGCTGGGCCGGCCCATCTTTCCCCACGGACTCGGCATAGCGCCCGGAATCTGACCCAAAGGAGTATCACCCATGCACGCTTTCTCTCCAAGAATCCTCATATCTCTTGGCTTTGTGTTCATCGCCGCTCCGGCTTTCGCCCACGCCCAGCTCGAGAAGGCGACGCCGCCGGTCGGCGGCACGGTCGCTTCCGCAAGCGAGCTCCGGCTCACTTTCAGCGAGGGCGTCGAGCCGAGATTTTCCGGCGTCACCCTGACGGCGTCCGGCGGCGCGAACGTGCCGCTCGGCGCGCCCAAGGTCGAGGGAAACGATCAGCGCGTGCTCATCGTGCCGATCGTCAAGGCGCTGGCGGCGGGCGCCTATACGGTTCACTGGCGCGCGGTGTCGGTCGACACCCACCATACCCAGGGAACCTTCCAATTCACGGTGAAGCCATGAGCACGGAGAAGATCGGCAACCGCAAAGGATGGGTGATGAAACATAGCCTTTTCCCACTGGCGCTCGCTCTTGCCGTCAGCGCCGCGCCCGCGCTCGCTGAAGAGTTCAAGGCCGCGGACATCGTGATCGAAAACCCTTGGGCGCGCGCCACCCCGAAGGGCGCCGAGGTTGGCGGCGGCTACCTGACCATCGAAAACAAGGGCTCGGCGCCCGACCGTCTGACCGGAGGAACGGCGGATTTCGCCAAGGTCGAAATCCATCAGATGAGCGCGGAGAACGGCGTCTCGAAGATGCGCGAGCTCAAGGACGGACTGGCCATTCCCGCCCATGGCTCGGTCGTCCTCTCGCCCGGCGGCTATCACCTTATGTTCACCCATCTCGCCCATCCGCTGACCAAGGGCGCAAACGTCACGGCGACGCTTAGTTTCGAACATGCAGGGCCGGTCGAAGTCGAGTTCAGGGTCATGGGAATCGGCGCGGCGGGCGAGGGCGCGATGAAGGGGATGAAGGGCATGAAGATGTGAGGCGACGACGATGTCTCAGCGTTGACGGAGCGCGCTTTTGACCGCCCTCGCAATCTGCCGCTTCGCCCATTTCATGTGCGCGATGCTGACCTTCGGCATGAGCGCCTATCTCGCCTGTGCCC
>DATGHB010000442.1:0-51140 GCA_035308265.1 Roseiarcus sp. | reverse complement strand
GCCAACCTCGCCATTTTCCCTTGCGCCGACTTGGTCTGGAACATCGCCGGCAAAGCCATCAGCGCGGACTGAAATGTCGAATATCTTTGACATCGTCGAGGGAGAGGCGAGGCCCGCGGCCGGCCGGCGGAGGGTTATCATTTCCTGCGCCGTAACCGGGTCGCTCCATACCCCGTCGATGTCCGAATACCTGCCAGTGACGCCCGTTCAGATCGCCGAGCAGGCAATCGAGGCCGCGCGCGCGGGCGCCTCCATTTTGCACCTGCATGCCCGCAATCCCGATGGGAGCCCGACTCCCGACCCTGCCGTTTTCGAGGAGTTCGTCCCGGTCATAGCCGCCGCGACCGACGCGATCATCAACATCACGACGAGCGGCGGCGCGGAGACAACCCTCGAGGATCGGCTTGCCTATCCGCTCAAGGCCAGGCCGGAACTCTGCTCCCTCAACATGGGCGCGATGAATTTTGCCTTCCACAAAGCGGCGCGCGGCGTCGTCGGCTGGAAGCATTCGTGGGAGAAGTCTTATGTAGAGGGCTCAGAAGACAGGGTGTGGGGCAACACGTTCAGCGACATCAGGGCCATCCTGGCCAAGCTCGGCGATCAGAAGGGCGTCCGGTTCGAGTTCGAATGCTACGACGTGGGCCAACTCCACAACCTTGCGCATTGCGTCGAGGAGGGTCTCGTCAAGGGTCCGCTGTTCATTCAGTACGCTTTGGGCCACCTCGGCGGCCTTGGACCGGAGCCGGAGAGCCTGTTGCTGATGCGCGCCACCGCGGATCGCTTGTTCGGCCGCCGGAACTACGAGTTCTCGGTGCGCGGCGCCGGGCGCCATCAGATGTCGCTGGTCGCCATGGGCGCGATCATGGGCGGGCATGTCCGCGTCGGGCTCGAGGACAGCCTGTTCCTCAGCCGGGGACTGCTTGCGACGTCATGCGCGGCGCAGGTGCTCAAGATCCGGAGGATCCTCGAGGACCTGTCGCTGGACATTGCTAGCCCTGCGGAGGCGCGCGAAATTCTTCAGACCAAGGGGGCCGGTAAAGTGACCCTCCATGGTTGAGGCGACGGCGGGCGCCGCCATCAATATCGGCAGAAGGCCGCGACGCAGCCTGCTGGAGCCGATCGTCCTGGCGGTCACCTTGGCGCTGATCGTTCTTTTTTCCCTGACGATCAAAGGCTTCGCGACGCTCGGCAACCTCTCGGTCATTCTTTCCAACTCGACGTCGCTGGTCATCCTCAGCTGCGGAATGGCGGTCGTCATCATCTCGCGCGGCCTCGATCTGTCACAGGTCGCGGCGATGGTCGCGGGCGCGACGACGTTCAGCACCCTGATCAACGCCGGCTTTTCCGGGCCTCCGGCCATCATTCTCGCCATCCTCGCGATGGCGCTGATCGGCTTCGTGAACGGCTGGCTCATCGCCTTTGTCGAGATTCCGGCGATCCTGGCGACGCTGGCCTCCGCGATGTTCGTGACCGGGCTTTTCCGCTTCGCGGTCCTGCGCGGCGAGTACCTGCTGATTCTACCGAAATCGAACCCGGCGGTGATCGTTTTCAAGTCCGACGTACTGCCGGGCGTGACCGCTCCCGTCGCGCTGATGATCGCGACGCTGGTCGTGACCTGGCTCTTCCTGCGCTACACGACCGCCGGGCGCATCATCTACGGCATGGGCGACAATTTTCAGGCGGCCCGCCTTGCCGGCCTGCCGGTGCGCAAAACGACGGTATTCGTCTACATTTATTCGGCGCTCACCGCGCTGCTCGCCGGCCTCGTGATCGCCGCGGCGAGCGGGACCGTCGATTTTCGCGTCGTCACCAATGGCAGCCTGCTGTTCGAAGTGATCCTGGTGGTTGTGCTCGGCGGCATTCCGCTTCGAGGCGGACGCGGCGGCGTGCGCAATCTGCTCGTCGGCGCCGCGCTGATCGCGGTCCTTCGCAACGGCATGACGCTTTACGACTTCAGCACCCAGATTCAGGACATGCTGAGGGGCGTCGTCCTGATGGCGGCGATTTTCGCGGACAACTATCTCAATCCGCGAGACGCAGAAACCGACACGGTCGGCGATCTGTGAAACCATGCGAACGAGGGAGGAACTGATGTTGCGCTGTCTAGGAAGTAAGTTGCGTCGGACGATTGTCGGGCTGGCGATCGGCGCGAGCCTCGCGTTGGCGACCGGCGTCCGCGCCGATCCGGCCAGCAGCATGGCCGGGAAAAAGGTGATCTTTGTGCCGATTTCGATGGGCATCACGCTCACCGAGGGCTGGGCTCGCCGGATGAAAGAGCACGCGGCGGCGCACGGCTACAGCTTCGAAATCCGCGACGCTGCCTTCAACACCGGGGCGATGTCCGAACTGCTCGCCAAGGCGATCAGCGACAAGCCTGACGTGCTGGTCGTGCACAATCCGACGGTCCAACTGCTGGCGCGGCAGATCAAGCAGGCGCAGGCGCAGGGCATCAAGGTTCTGCAGATCAATCTTCAGTCCAATCAGCCATCAGCCGCCTTCGTCGGCGCCAACTGGACGCGGATCGGCACCGAAATTGCGGAGGACATCGTCAAGAAATGCGGCGCTGGCAGCGGCAAGTCCGGCAAGGTCGCGATCATTCCCGGGCAGCTCACGGCGGCCGACAGCGTGATGATGAATGAGGCCGCGTTCAAGGTGTTCAAGGAGCACCCGGAGATTAAGGTTGTTTCCAACCAGGCGTCGAACTGGGAGCCTGAGAAGGCTCGGCAGATCACTGTGACGGTGCTGCAGCAGAACCCTGATCTGTGCGCGATCTTCGGCCATTGGGACGTCCACACGATCGGCGCCGGCAACGCCGTCAAGGACGCGGGGCTTTCTGGCAAGGTGCTGGTCTACGCGACCGGAGGCGGAGAGTATGGGGAAGCGTGCAAGGCGATCGAGAACGGGACGCTCTCGGCCGAGTGGAGCTACGACGCCGATGGGCAGGGCCGCGACGCGGGCACCATGATCGATCTCTTGTTGCAGGGCGCGACGTCCTCGAACGGCTCGATGCTGACCGTCGAGTCGCCGCTGAAAATCATCAGGGCAGGTCCCGACTACGATCCGTCCCTGTGCTGGAAGATGCCGCCGAAGAAGTAGCGCGGCCCGAACGTGCGGGTGGGGCTTCGCGAGGAGCCCCACTGCATGAAGCCATGCGGAGGTTTGCTGATTGTCGGCTCAGTTTGACTTTTCGACGCTGCCGAAGTTGCGCGTTCCGCTGCTTGTCATGTCTCCGCGCCGCGTTCTGGCCGATATCCTTTCCAGGGGATGGGTCGAGAACGCGGTGCCCTTTCTGGCCTTCGTCTGTGTTATCGTCGGCGTGCTGGCGACGACCAAGGGCTATTTCACCCTCGACAACCTGCGCAATCTTGCGCTTTACGCGTCCGACGGCGGACTTGTCGTGCTGGCGCTGTTCATCGTCGTCGCCGCTGGCGGCATCGATCTCTCGGTCGGCTCGAATTTCGCCATGTCGGCGTTCGCCGCGCTCTATTGCTTTCATATCCTGAATCTGCCCGTCGCCGCGGTGCTGCTCGCAAGCCTCGCGACCGGAGCGATCATCGGCCTCGTCAACGGCGCGCTCGCCGGGCTCGCCGGCTGCGGCGCACTGCTGACCACGCTCGGGGCGATGATCACGGTTCGTGGAATTTTCACGCTCGCCTCGCAGGGGCAGCTGGTCGCCATCTCCACGAGCTCCAGGACGGACGAGATGTGGGACTGGATCGGGTCCGACCGATTCCTGACGGTGCCGATCAGTTTTTGGGTGCTTGTGATCGCGGTGGCCGGCGTGTTGGTGATGTTTCGCCAGTCGCGATTCGGATGGCACGTTCTTGCCGCCGGCGGTAATCGCAAGGCGGCGAGGCACGGCGGCATCCATGTCAAGGCGACGATATTCTTCGCTTATGTGCTCGCGGGCCTGATCGTCGGCCTCGCGGCCTTCCTTTACGCGGCGCGGGAGAACGCAGTCGCTTCCGACACCGGCGTCGGCATGGAGTTTTTCGCCCTCACCGCTCTGGTCGTGGGCCTCGGCGGATTCGTGCCCGGCCGCGGTTCGACGGTGGCGGTGATGATTGGCTTCGCCACGATTTACATTCTCAACAACGCGCTTCTGAACTCGGGCCTTCGCAGTGACTTCGTTCAGCTCGCGATGGGCGCCATCCTCATCTTCATTCTGTCGATCGACACCAAGTTCCGCAAGCACAAGCACCGGCTGTTGGCGTCCGCTTACGTCGATCCGATCGACTTCAAGCTCGGCGAAGCCGCCGGCTCCAGGGGATTCATGCCTAGCGAGGTCGCGCCAAAGCTTGCCGGCGCCGAGATTCTCGCATCCGGCATGATCGATGGTCCGGAGGATGTGATCCTCGATGCGGACGATCATCTCTATTGTGGGACCCGCAACGGGAGCCTGGTTCGAATCGCTGCCCCTGATTACACGCAAGTCGAGATCTTCGCGCAGATCGGCGGGCGCCCCCTCGGCCTCGCCAGCGATCGCGAGGGAAACATCCTGGTCTGCGTCGCGGGGATGGGTCTCGTCCGGGTCAGCAAGGAGCGGGAGGTCGAGCTCCTGACCGACCAGACCCAGCGCAGCCTGCTCACGATTCAGGACGACACGACCATCCGGATGGCCGACGACCTCGATGTCGCGCCGGATGGCGTCATCTATTTCTCGGACGCGACGAGACGTTACGACATCGAGAACTGGGGCCTGGATCTCCTTGAGGGGCGGCCGAACGGGCGCCTCTTGAGCTACGATCCGAAGACGCGCAGGACCCGAACGGTCTGCGACAATCTCGTGTTCCCGAACGGCGTGTGTCTGACGCACGATGGCCAGCATCTCATCGTCGCGAGCACGTGGACATGCTCGCTCCTGATCTTCGACCTCGCCGCCCTCTCCGCCGGCCCGCGCGTCTTCGTCCACGGTCTGCCGGGCTACCCCGACAATGTGAACAGAGCCTCGGACGGAGGATACTGGATCGCGCTCGCCGGAATGCGCAATCCGGTAACCGATCTCGCAATGCGCCATCCCGGCCTCAGGCGACGCATGACGCGGGCGGTCGCGCCGACCCACTGGCTGTTCGGCAATCTCAACATCGGCGGCGTTCTCAAGATCGACGGCGCGGGACAGATTGTCGAGACCTACTGGGACGAGCCGAGCGGGCCGCTCTACATGATCACCTCGATGCGCGAACACAAAGGCGCGCTCTATCTCGGCGGCGTCACCAACAACAAGATCGGCCGTCTCCGGCTGGCCGGCGCCGATCCGCGTTGGACGGGTCGGCGGAGTTATTGGGGAAGAGGCTGAGCGGTGCGGTTCTGGGGGAACAGACGCGCGCCGCCGTCGATGACCCTGGAGGGCGTGCTGGGGCCGAACGACCGTCTCGACGAGGCGCGAGGAATGAAGGTCGACTCCCCTGACGCGCTCTCCGCCGCAGCCGACGGGAGGCTGCTTTTCTCCTCGGGCCGCTCGCTCTTCGCACTGCGGAAATGGGGCGAGCCGCCACAATCCTTCGCCGAGTTCGAACGGCCCGTGACAGCGCTCTGCGCGAGCCCCGGCGGGCTCGTGGCGGTGGGGATGCTCGGTGGCGGACTCGCCGTCTGCGACGCTTCGGGCCGCCCGATGAGGGGGTGGAAGACCTCGCCCGGCCTGACGGCGGCAGCGGATGCCGTCTTTCTCGCCGAAGACGAACTGGCGGTGGTCGATCACGGCTACAAGCCTGACGAGCCGCTCCTTTCCCTCGCGCCGTGGGACGGCGTCAGCCGGGGGAAGCTGATCGCAGTGCGCCGGGACGGCGAATCGCGCGTGATTGCGAACGGTTTCCACTGTCCCATGGGCGTGAGCCTCGATCCGCGCGGCGAGCTCCTGGTCACGGAATTCGAGCGCGCGCGGATCGTCGATGGGTCCGGAAAGGCGCGCCAGACCGGCTATCCCGGCTATCTCGGACGGCTGCGCAAGACCGCGACCGGCTATGTGATGGCGTGCCTCGCGCGCCGGGATCCGCTGATCGAATTCCTCAAGACGGAGCGGAGCTTCATCGAGGCCATGAAGGCGAACATTGCGCCGCGATACTGGATCGCCCCGCGCATCAACCCGGAGTTCAGCCCCGACTTTCCCATCGAGCTCGGCGCGACGCGGCTCTTCGGCGAAATCAAGCCCTGGGCGCCGTCGTTCTCCTATGGGCTGGTCATCGAATTGAGCGAGGCGCTTGCGCCGATCGGCTCGGCGCATTCGCGGGCCAATGGCCGCCGCCACGCGATCTCGGACGCCCTCGTCTGGAACGGCGCTCTCCTTGCCGTCAGCAAGGCGAGCGGGGAGCTTTTGAACCTCGGCTGCGCGAGAGACGCCCCATGAGCAACGGCCCGATCGTCGCGCTCGAGAACGCAACCAAGCGATACGGCGGCATCGCCGCGCTGGAGAACGCGAACTTCGAGCTTTTCCCCGGAGAAATCCACGCCCTCGTCGGCGAAAACGGCGCTGGCAAGTCGACGCTGTGCAAGCTGATCGCGGGCGTCGTGTCCCCGACCGAGGGATTGCTGCGGGTCGACGGACATCCGGTCGCCTTCTCCGCGCCGAAAGACGCAAGCCGGCTCGGCATCTCGATGGTCTTCCAGGAAACGAGCCTCGTGCCGCAACTCACCGTGGCGCAGAACATCGTGCTCGGCCAGGAGCGCGCCTTCAACTCGGTGCGCAAGGTGAGAAACACCGCTCGCCAGGCGCTCCAGCGATTGAACTTCAATGTGGACGCCTCGCAACTGGCGGGCGCGCTCTCCGCGGCCAAACGGCAGATGGTCGAGATCGCCCGGGCGGTGCTCAACGACGCCCGCGTGATCATTTTCGACGAGCCCACGGCAGCGCTGACACCCGAGGAGACGGAGCATCTCTTCGACCTCATGAAGACCTTGCGCACGCGTGGCGTAGCGATGATCTTCATCTCGCACGCGCTCGAGGAGGCGCTGACCAACGCCGATCGGATCACCGTGCTGCGCAACGGCCGGTTGATGATCACCGGCCCCGCCGCCGACTTCGACCGCGCCCGTCTCATCAGGCACATGATCGGCGAAGACCTCGCGCGACGCGAGCGCGCGCCAGTCGTCAGGCGCGCGCCGCCAACCGCCGCGCCGGTCCTCCAGGTCGAGAACCTCCGCATGGGCGCCATGGTCAACAATATGTCATTCTCCGTGTTTCCCGGAGAGATCACCGGAATCGCCGGTCTCATCGGTTCGGGGCGGAGCGAAGCGGCGAAGGTCATCATGGGCCACACCAAGCGCAATTTCGGCGGCGGCCGGATCTGGCTGAACGGCCGGGAGGTGCGATACGCCGCGCCGGCCGAGGCGGTTGCGGACGGCGTCGCCTACGTCAGCGAAGATCGGAAGATTGACGGCTTCTTCGAGACCCTGGACGTATCTGAGAACATCGGGCTCGGATGGCTCGCCAAGTTCGGCCGAGGCCGCTGGGTCGCGCCGCTGCGCAAGATGCGGGCGCTGGCCGAGGGTTGGAAAACCAGGCTGTCGATCCGCGGCATCGGAGCGGATCAGCCGGCGCTCCATCTTTCCGGGGGAAACCAGCAGAAAGTCGTGATCGCCAAATCGTTGGCTCAGGACCCGCGGCTGGTCATTTTCGACGAGCCGACGCGCGGGGTGGACGTCGGCGCGGTCGCGGAGATTCACAAGATCATCAGAGACCTGGCGGACTCCGGGGCCGGGGTTGTGGTCATTTCCTCCTATCTGCCCGAAATCCTCGATCTTTCCGATCGTATCCTCGTCGCCAAGAGTGGAACGATCGCCGCCGAGTTTGCACGATCCGAAGCGAGCGCGGAGAAGATCCTGCAGGCGGCGATCCACTGAGGAAGGTCAGGCTGTTGCCTCGGCTGGGCAGTCGCGCCAAGCTTTGTCGAAGCCTCAACTTCGGAACGCCGGCCTTTTGCGAGAATCGACAAGGCCTCCCGGGAGCGGAATGGTGTCTGCGCGTCTTCTGACGGTCGCGACAGAGCTTCTTCAGAAGGTGGCGCTCGGTGTGAGCGACACCGAAGTCGCTCATCTGATCGAGGTCCTCAAGGAGGCTGCAAGAGGCGAGGTCGACCCCGCCCGCTTCGAAGGCTTCCGCTCGCAAATCAGCACGATCCGGCGGATGTTGAAAGACGACGCGCTTTCTGAGCGCGCGTTGAATTTCCTGATCGATACGACCCATGACCTGTCGAGCACGCTAAGCCTGCAGGATCTCTTGCAGACGATCGTCGTCCGGGCGCGCAATCTGGTGGGCGCGGACGTCGCCTGGGTGACCGTTCTGGATGCGGAGAGCGGGATTTTCCGGGTCGTGACCGCCGATGGCCATCTGTCCCCCGCGACCGCGGCGATGACGAGCCGCATCGACCACGGCGCGGTCAGCCTGGTGATGAACACAAGAAGCTTTTTTGAGACGACGGACTATTTGAGCGATCAGAGATTCAGGCACGAGCCCGACCTCGATCGCATCTTCCGGGCGGAGAAAATCAACTCGTTGGCCGGGTTTCCCATTCTCTGGGAGAACAAGGTCCACGGGTTTTTCTTTGTCGCCAATCGGTATGCGCGCAAGCTCAGCGGCCCGGAAACCTCATTGCTCGGCGCGTTCGCGCTGCACGCCGGCGTCGCGATGCGCAACGCCCACGCCTTCGCCATGCTGTCGGAAGCGCTCGACGAAGCCGAGCGCAATCGCAGCGCGCTGATCGAACACATTCAGCGGGTCGAGGCGTCCGCGGCCGCGCATGACGAGCTCACCGACCTGCTCGCCTCGGGCGCCGACATCCGACAGTTTCTCGAGAAGATGTCGAATCGGATCGGTGGGGCGGTCTTTCTCTATGACGACGAGTTCAGGATTCACGACGAATTCGGAAGCGCCGCCTACAAGAGCGTCCTCGCGGATGAGCTGAGGGCTGGCCGGTTCAATCTCCCGCTCCTGATCAACGCCAACGCACACTCGCGGCAAACCGGCCGCTCGGTCGTTGTGCTGGAGCGCGGCAACGAGCAATGCCGGACGATTGCGCTTCACGGCGGCAACGGCCGCCGCGATAGCCTGGTCATCTGCCATGTCGGCGAGCTCGACGCGATCGAGATCCGCAATCTCGAACGCAGCGCCGTGGCCCTGTCGATAGCGAAGCTCTGGAACGAGAGGCGGGAAACGGAGAAGCTGGTCGCCTCCTCGACGCTTCTTCGCCACCTGGTGCTGGTGTCGCCGCCGGACCCCTCGACAATATCCGCAGCGCGCGTGCGCCTCGGGCTGCGAGCCGACCAGGATGTTCAGCTTGCCATGATCGCGATGTCGGGAATGGATCGGATCGCGCAAACCGCGCGCGTCCGTGAATGCGCGGCCGGCCAGAGCGTGCTGGTCGATCTCTATGACGATTCTTACCTCGCCGTTGGCCTCGCGCCCGCGATTCAGGTCTTTCTCCAACGGCTATCGAAGGGTCACGAATCCTCGACGGCCGGAGGCGTCCTGTCGGAGCCTTTCGGCGAGCTGGCGCAGGCGGCCGACCATTTCGGCAGGGTCAACAACGCGTTGCAGGTGCTGCGCAAGATGACGACGCTGGATCGGTTCGTGAGCCAGCGGGAAGTCAACATGTTCGCGAAATTGTTCGAGGTCAATGACGCGGCGCGACTGGCGGCCTACGCGGACCAGGTGCTCAGCGAAATTGCCGCGAAGGCGCCGCGACAGAGGAACGAGCTCAAGCGCACGCTGCTGGTTTATTTTGACGCCCAGCACAACGTCAAGCGCACAGCCGAAATCCTGGGGCTCCACATCAATACGGTCCGCCAGCGCCTCGAGACGCTGCGGGAGATCACAGGCGGCTGGGACGACCCGGTCAAAGCTCTCGAGATCCATGTTGCGTTGAGGTTGAACGCGATCCTCGCCTGATTATGAGACGTCTCCCAACTCCGAGCCGAGGCCCGACAGATCGAGGCGATTTGCCGTCGGATCGCGCGGCGCCACCTCTATTAAACATTGTTAAAGTGTAGTTGGTTATTTTGAAATGTGCAACTAAACGGGGTCCCAACGCACTGAAAACATTAAGGGGCGCCGGTAAAATTATTGTTGGGTCAAGGCGCCCGTCGCCCCGGCTCTCCTCCGGGCGAGCCTTCGAGCGATTCCACCCGAGGCGAGAACGCTCCGCCGATCGAGGCGAATCGGCGAACGGCTGCCGCGGTACGATCGCGATCGATCCCTCGGCGCTATTTCTTGACCAGGGGGCAGGTCGAGTCGGCGAGTTTGCCGAAGGCCTCTTCGCCGGACATCGTTCTGACCAGCTTGAAATAGTCCCACGGTCCCTTCGATTCCGACGGCGTCTTCACCTGCATCACATACATCGGGTGCTGCAGGAGCCCGTCCGGGCGAATCACTCCGTCGCTCGTGTACATGTCGTCGACCTTGGCGTTGTGCAGTTCCTCCATCACCCTGTCTGCGTCGGTCGTACCGGCGGCCTTGACCGCGTGGAGGTAGGTCAGGGTCGCCGAGTAATAGGCCGCCTGATTGTAGGTCGGCATCGCGCCGGTCTTGGCGAAGAAGCGCTTGGCGAAGGCTCTGGTTTTGTCGTTAAGGTCCCAGTACCAGCCGGCGGTGAGGTAAAGGCCCTGCGCCGTATCGAGACCGAGCGCATGGATGTCGGTGATGAAGGCGAGCAGCGCCGCGGGCTTCATCGTTTTGGTGAGGCCAAACTCATGCGCGGCCTTGAGCGAATTGCTGAAGTCGCCGCCAGCGTTAGCCAGGGCGACGACCTGCGCCCCGGATCCCTGCGCCTGCAACAGGTAGGACGAGAAGTCCGAGGTCGAGAGCGGCGCCCTGACCGAGCCCACGACCTTTCCGCCCCCGGCTTCGACCACCCTGGTCGCCGCCTGCTGGAGTTGCGTGCCGAACGCATAGTCGGCGGTGATGAAGAACCAGGTCTTGCCACCCTGGCCGAGGATCGTCTTGGCCGTGCCGTTGGCGAGCGCGGTCGTATCGTAGCCATAGTGGATCATATAGGCGTTGCAGTCCTTGCCGGTGAGCGAAGCGCCCGCCGCGCCGACCGCGAAAAAGGGGATCTTCCTGGCCTTGGCGATTGGCGCGAGCGCGAGGCTGACCCCGGTGTTGGAGCCGCCGAGCAGCATCGTGAGGCCCTTGGTGTCGGCCCATTCGCGGAACTTGCTCGCGCCGATGTCGGGCTTGTTCTGGTGGTCGGCGGTCAGGAATTCGATCGGCTGGCCGAGCGCGCTGCCGCCGAAATCGGCGATCGCCATCTCGATCCCCTTGACCGCCCTCGGGCCGTTCACGTCCGCATAGACCCCGGACAGATCGTCGATGTCGCCAATGACCACCTTGTCGGCGGCGCGCGCCGCCAACGGCGAAAGCGAGACGATGAGCGACGCGGAGAATGTCGCAAGCCATTTCGTGAATGTCATTCCTGCTTCCTCCTCTCGAGGCGTTCGCAGTCGCTCTCAGATTCCGACGCGCGCTCCTGGTTCGTTTGCGAGCCTGCATAACGTCGGTTCGCCAGCTCGCATCACGGTTTGACGGCGGAGCAGATGAAAGATCGAGCGTCATTCGTGTCGCCTTCGCCTTTGTACCAGGCCTTGCTCGGATAGGGACAAAGCGGGCGCTGCATGGCGATGCCCTTGGCGGGATCGTCGCCGACAAATTTTGTCGCGACGATCCGGTTCGGCGCAGTTCCATCCTCCACCCAATGAGTCAGCGCGGTGAACGCGTCATGGCCAGCGTCGGTGGACGGCGGGCCTAAGCCGCCAAACGCAGCTGAGTCGAACCGGTTTGGGCCCGTTCCGCCGAAGCAGTGTCCAAAGCCCGGGACCATGAACAGCCGCGCGAACCCTTGAGCAGATTGATCGCCCCCGAACTTGGCAGAGATGGCTTTGTCGAATGCGATCGTCTGAAGGGGCGGCACGATCGGATCCGCCCACCCCTGGTAGATGATCATCTTTCCGCCGCGGTCGCGGAACTTGCTGAGGTCCCCGCTCATCGCGCCGTTGGTGGATGGCCCGAGCATTGCATCGACCTTCGGCATGTCCCGGTCGAATTTGAAGTCCCGCCAATTCCATCCGGCGCCGAACACCCACTTGAAGAGGCTGTCAAACGCGGGCTCGCCCGGGGCGTTGGCTGGCGCTTCGAGAAAGCCCCAATTGAACAGGCCCGATTCGCTTCCGGGAAGCCATCCGTAGAACAGCGCCTTGCCGGCGGAATCGGTTGGCCCCGAATAGAACGCCCGGGCGGTCTCGACCTCATCCGAAGTGAGGCAGGCATCGCTAGGCGAACCCTGGCAGGCGAGCGACGCGGGATCGAACTCGCAGGCGGTGGGGTCGGCTATGAACGGATCGGACTTGAGCCCATTGCCCTTGGCGCCGCACGCCGCGACCGCCGACCTGGTCAAGAGCGCAAGTTTCGCGTCCGAGAGCTTGCGGCCTGGCTTCGCGTTTGCCGCCAGATAATCCCACACGACTGCCGCATGGCCCCAGGTCCGGTTGACGACCGGGTCCCCGACCAGCACGCCGTCGAAGTCTTCAGGATAGTATTGGGCTTCGACGATGCCCTGCTGACCGCCGGTCGAGCAGCCGGTGTAATAAGAACGTCTCGGCTGCTCGCCGTAGAAGGCCTTGGCGATGTCCTTGCCGGCGACCGCCATCGCATGGGTCGAGAGAATTCCCCAATCCTTCCACTTCTGCGGATGGCCTGCGAGCGCATCGCCGTCAAGCGGCGTCGCCGGCGCCGTTCCCATATCGGTGATTGCTGTCGCATACCCCCGCTTGAGGCCGGCCTCCATCGCGCCGTAGTTGTAGGCGAGGACGCCGCCGTAGCCGCCGTTGCCGTTGCCGTGGAACACGCCGGTCCATCCCTCCTTCGGCAGCCACATCTCGATGCGAATGTCGGAGTCCGGCGCTCTCTTCACTGAAGCGAGAACACGACAGAACGCCGGCATCCCCTTTCGAGTGACCTTGTCGGAGGTGGTGTAGTCGCCCGCCGGAACCGATTGCGCGGCTTCGATCGTCGTGTCGGGAATCTTGATTCCGGTCAGACCCTCGCACGAGGACGCGAAGACCGGTGGGGACCAAAACAGCGCGGCCATCGCGCCGCACAGAGACCGTTTCAGCTGAAAACCAACGCCCCGCGCGCCTTCGACGGACATGTCTTCCTCCCTGTTTGGGGGTCGTCGGCCCCGCGTTCGACGAATTCACGGGAAGTAACGCGCGGGAACGGCGCAAAAGTAAATGTCGGTATCCGCCAAAACAGCCGAGGAGCGTTGTCGCGATCAGACACTTGCGGCCCGCATCGTTCACCGTCTCAGCGCCGAGAAATGCACCGCTGATCGCGCCTTCATACCACGACCACGCCCTCGGCCAGTGGCGAGCGCGTCGTACCGGCGTCAGAATATCGGGGCAAGCTCAACGAGCCGCCGCTCAGCCGCTTCGCGCGCGGCGGTCACCTGGCCGACGGCGCCGGCGGTCGGCCCGATGGCGACGAAACGCACGCTGTGGACGCCGACGAACCGCAGAATGTCGCGCAGATAGGGCGTCGCCATGTCCACCCGGCCCCGGTTCATTCCGGTGACGAAGTCGGAGCCGCTGGCGAGAATGACGATCGTCGGGCGATCCTTGAGGAGACCGCGATAGCCCTCGGCCGGACTGAAGGTGAAGGTCAGCCCCGGCTGCACGATGAGATCGAACCATTGTTTGAGCTTGTAGGGGACGCCGAAGTTCCACATCGGCGAGGATATAAGAACCCGGTCGGCAAGAGAAAAGCGCAGCGCCATGCGCTCGATCACCGCGAACGCGTCGCGTTCGGCGCCGCTGAACCCTCGGGCGCCGAGACGGGCGTATTTCGCCTCGAGCGCCGCGCCCTCGAATTCCGGCAAGGTCTCGCGCCACAGGTCTTGAAGATCGATGTCCCACGAGGGCCTTGCCTCGCGGAATTTCGTCAGGAACGCCTCGGCCGCAGCGGAGGACGCCGAGCCCGGGCGGGGCGAACAGCGCAGGTGGAAAAGCTTCGGCACCTAGACTCTCACCCACCGCGGACACGGGCCCGACCGCTCATCCGAGCGCCTTGATGACGGCGTCGGCGTTGGTGACGACCGCGACATTCTGCAAAGCGAAGTTGACCGAGGCGTGGTGCCACTCGGCGTTCATCGTCGAACAGCAATCCTCCGGCACGACCATGAAATAGCCCTTGTCGGCGCCGGTGCGCGCGGTGTGCTCAACCGACATGTTGGTCCAGGCGCCGGTGTTGACGATCATGTCGCGGCCCTGGGCCCTGAGGATGGTCTCAAGGCGCGAGCCCTCCCAGGCGCTCATCCGCATTTTCTCGACGACGAAGTCGCCGGGCTGCGGTTCGAGTCCGCTGACCGGCGCCGCGCCCCAGCCGCCACGCACCATGGCCTTGTTATCGACGACGCCCTCGAACAGCGGCGCGTTGAGCGTTAGTCCCGGCGCGCCTGGCTCGACAACAAACCAGACGTGGATCACGATGACGCCGCGGGCGCGCGCCGCGGCGGCGAGGCGACGCGTGTTCTCAATCACGTTTTGCTGACGCGCGTGCGCGGGCGCCCCGGAAGCAGCGAATGCGCCGCCTTCGCTGATGACGTCGTTCTGCATGTCCTGAATGATGAGCGCGCAGCGTCGTGGGTCGAGCGTCAGCTCCTTGGCGAGGGTCGGCGTGGAAGAGGGCCGGCTGTCGCCGCCTTGCGACGAGCCGGAGGCAGCGGTGGCGGCAGGCGTTCTGGCGTTCATGTACGGCTCCCGGCGCGGTCCGACCTTGGTCGCGATCGAATAGACTGAATGCGTCGCGGTCAGGAACAGGGTGCGGAAATCCGCTCCTCCCCAGGTGAGATTGGCGACCAGTTCGGGCACGCGCACCTTGCCGAGGAGATCGCCCGAGGGCGCATAGACCCACACTCCCCCCGGTCCGGTCACCCAGACATTGCCGCGCTGATCGCATTTCATGCCGTCGGGCACGCCCTGTTCGAGCGACGAGCGGACGCCGGAGGCGAACATGCGCCCGTTCGACAGCGAGCCGTCGGCGGCGACATCGAAGACGCGGATCAGCGTCTGCACCGTATCGTTGACGTAGAGCAGCCTTTCGTCCGGCGAAAAGCAGAGGCCGTTCGGCTGGTCGAACAGCAGCCGATCGACCAGCAATTGCGGGGCGCCGCCGCCGGGCGGAACGCGGTAGACGCCTTGGAAGCCGAGCTGCCGCGGACGCTCGACGCCGTAAACCGGCACGCGGCCATAGTAGGGATCGGAGAAATAAATCGAGCCGTCGGAGCGAACGCAGACGTCGTTGGGGCTGTTGAGCTCCTGCCCCTCGAAATGGGTCGCGAGAATGTCTCGCCGCCCGTCGGGCCGCTCGCGTACGAGCGAGGACGTCGCGTGCTCGCACACGATCAGATTGAGGTCGGCATCATAGGTCATGCCGTTGCACTTGTTGGACGGGCGGCGCGCTTCGGCGACGCCGCGGCCGGCGTCCCAGCGCCGACGAACGTCGGCTGGCATGTCGGAGAACAAAAGATAGTGATCGACCGGATGCCAGATCGGCCCCTCGGTGAAGGTGAACCCGGTCCCGACCTGCCCGACCGCCGCATAGGCGTCAATCAGCTCTTCGAATTCCGGTCGCAGCGTCGCATGGGTCATCGCTCGTGATCCCTTTCGCTCAGGCCGGGAACCAGCTTCGCTTCGGCAGCGTCTGGACGATCGGGCCGGGAACGGAATCCTGCATCCGCCCCACGACGACCCCGCTTTCGACTCTGGCCGGTCGGTCATGCACGGGCAGGATGAAGCGGGCGTTGGCGAGCACTTTCTTGATCGCGGCCTTCTCGGCGCGCTTGGTCGTCCCGTGGTTGCCGGTCGTCTGCGGCTCGCCGTCGTTGTTCTGGCGGAATGGCTCCACGATCTGGTCGTTGATGTCGTAGATGACGTCGCCGCAAATCGTCGCCACGCCCTCGGCGGTGTGAACGTGCACGTTCATCGAGCCTTCGGTGTGGGCGCCGGCGGCCTCGCAGAAGACACCGGGCATCAGTTCGACCGGGCCGCTGATCTCAAGGTCGAGGAAGCGCAGCGCGCCCTTGGCGTGCAGGCGGTCGATCAGGTGCTTGATGTCGGGCGCTGGATATTGCGGATGCATGAGGCCGGAGACCGAATATTCAAGCTCGCGGCGATTGACCACCACCGTCGAATTCATCGGAAACAGATCATCCTTGCCGGCGTGGTCGATGTGCAGGTGGGTGTGCAGCACGAAGCGGATGTCGCCCATGCGCACGCCGTGCTTGGAGAGCTGATTCTCGATCATGTTCTCATGAAACTGGAGACCGCGCATGCCCAGCGTCTCCATGATCTGATTCGAGCGGTATCCGGTGTCGACGACGATTGGGTAGGCGCCGCCGAGGATGAGAAAGCCGAGCGTCGGCACGCGGCGGGTGCGGCCACAATCGCGGCCGAGGACAAGGAAGCTCGATTCGAGCTCGATGTCGCCATAGTCCAGAATCTTGATTTCCAGCGGCATGACGCCCTCCCAATTTTGCTGTTTCTCGCGCGCGCCCTTCAGGCGGCGATGCGGTAGACGCTCATCGCCGTGTCGTGCAGGATCGCCCGCTGTTCCTTGGCCGTGAACCCGCCCACCGCGTCGCGATAGGCGCCGACAAGCGCGCTGTAGGATGTCCACAGTTTCTCGACCGGAAAGTTCGATCCGAACAGACACCTGCCGGCGCCGAAGATCCCGGCGGTTTCGCGAACCACGTGAGCGACGTGCTTAGGCTCGTTGCGATGCAGAAAGGTGCCGAGTCCGGAGAGCTTGGCGACCACGTTCGAGCAGGCGGCCAGGCGCACCATGCCGGCGCGCCACTCCGCGCGTCCGGCGGGCGAAAGATCCTCGAGCATGCCGGCGTGCTGCAGCACGAACGTGACCTTCGGGCAAGATTCCGCCAGGTCCGCCGCGTCCGCCATTTGCGGCGCGAATACCTGAAGATCGAAGCTGAAGCCGTAGTCGGCGAGATAACCGATGTTTCGGCGAATCTTGGGATCGACGGCCAGATCCCGGCGGCCCGCGAAACGGTATTGCGGGTTCTCGTGCCAATGCAATTGCATGCGCGCGCCGCGAACGAGCGGGTAGCGCGAAAGCCGGTCGAGCTGTGGGCGCACGTCGTCGGCGCTGAAATCGGCGTAGGCGACAATCGCGTGCGGCCATCCTGTCCTGTCCGCCGTCCGCTGAACCCAGGCGGCCTCGTCCTCGTACGCGGCGGGGGCCCAGTTGGTTTGCACGTAGACCGACTTGACGACCTCGGAGCCCGCGATGTCGGCGCGGAATTCCTCGATCGGATAGTCCCGCCGGATGGGTTCATACGGGCCGAAAATACGCGGCTGCATCGGTCCCGCGAGCCACGGCAGGTCGGCCTGCCGCCAGATGTGGTGGTGGCCATCGACAACGGGCGTCACGTCGCCCTCCTCCGGCCGAGCGCCAGGATGTGATCGACAATCGCAGGCGTGGATCCTCCGTCGACCATGTCGTCGACAAAGCGGGAGACCGCAATCAGCGCCTCCGTGCGCGGGCGGAAGTCGCGGCCGATCGCAAGCGGGGTCAGCCAGCTCAGCCGCCAGGCGCCACGCGACAGCCTGCCGACGGCATCGGCGAGCGCGGCGGGATCGCCGCGTTCCAGTCCGTCCGAGATTATCAACGTGATAGCGCCGCGCGCGTAGGACGCGAAGCGCGGCACGGCGAGAAACGCCTTGAGCGCATCGCCGATGCGCGTGCCTCCGTCCCAGTCGCTGACGATGTGAGCCGCGACGGCGAGCGCCTGCTCGCGACGCTTGAGCCGCATCGGGCGCGTGACCCGGGTGAGCCGGGTCCCGAAGGTGAACGCCTCGACTCGGGGAATCGCCTGGGTGAGCGCGTGAGCGAGACGCAGGTTGTCCTCGGTGCGAGCCTTCATCGACCCGGAGACGTCGATGAGCACGAGCAGCCTTCGCAGCCGCATCCGCCGCTTGAGATGCGAGAGCTTGATGACCTCGCCATCGTTGCGCGCGGCGTCGCGCAACGTACGGCGCAAGTCCACAACGACGCCCCGCCGCGCACGCCAGCGCCGGTAGCTCAGCCGCTTCGGCAGCCGCCGACTGGCCTCGCGGCTCAGCCGCCGCAACGCTTCGCCCGCGCCGCCCGGGCCGAAGCGGCGTTCGACCAGGGCTTCGGCGCGCGTCGCCGCCTCGCCCGATTCATTCGACTCGTCGGCGCTCGCCGGTTCGTCCATACCGCGCCGATCCTCCTGGACGCGGACCACGTCCTCCTCTTCGCCTTCGTCCAGGTCGTCCCCTTCGGCGCCAAGGAAATGCATGTCGAACAGCGCACGATAAGCCGCGTGGCGCTCGGGCGGCGGGGCCAGCGTCGCGAGTCCCGCGCGACGGACGTCCTCGAGATCGCGGGGCCCCAAAAGGGAAATCGCAGAAAGGAACGCCGTTGTCTGCTCGGGCGCGACCGCAAACCCGTTGGCGCGCATGAGCGGCACGAAGTCGATGAACGGGCGGACCGCTCGCGGCGGCGGATCGAACTCGCTCATGCGACCGACTCGGCGATCATCGCGTCCAGGCGGCCGGAAACGTAGGTCAGATCCTCCTCGTCCTTGAGCGCGACCCCGATCGAGCGCCTGAACGCCTCAGGCCACCGAGCGCCGCCCCGATTGAGCAGGGTGGCCGCCTCGGCCCAATCGACGGCCTCGGCTATTCCCGGCGCCTTGCTCAACGGCTCGCGCCTCAGCTTGCCGACCGCGGCGACAACCGCGCGTGCGGTTGCCTCGGCGACGCTCGAAGCGCGCGCCATCACGATGCGGGCCTCGCGCTCGGGCGTCGGATAGTCGATCCAGTGATAGACGCAACGGCGCCTCAGCGCTTCGTGCAGGTCGCGCGTGCGGTTGGAGGTGAGAACGACCACCGGACGCTCCACGGCGCTCACCGTGCCGCGCTCGGGAATCGATATTTGGAAATCGGAAAGGAACTCGAGCAGAAACGCCTCGAATTCCTGATCGGACCGGTCAATCTCATCGATGAGCAGGACCGTCGAATCGGGCGAGCGGAGCGCCGCCAGCATAGGCCGCTCAATGAGGAACGGCTCGCTATAGATGTCGATCGTCTGCTCGCCGGCCTGGCGGATCGCCAGCATCTGGCGAGGATAGTTCCACTCGTAGAGCGCCGCGGAAGCGTCGATGCCTTCGTAACACTGCAGGCGAATCAGCCGTCGCGCCAGCACCGCCGCGATCGCCTTCGCTGCCTCTGTCTTACCCACGCCAGGCGAGCCTTCGAGCAAGAGCGGTTTGCCAAGGGCCAGAGCCAAATAGGCCGCCGTCGCCAAGCCCTCGTCGGCGAGATAATAGGCGGAGCGCAAGGCCTTCTCGAGTGCTTCCGGGCTATCGATGCCGACGATGTTGCCCCTGACCGCCATCGCGGAGCCTCAGCGCCGCGCCTGCGGCCGCGCCCCGCCTTGCGCCTTGATTGCGCGGAGCACCTTTTCCGGCGTGATTGGCAGTTCGTCGATCCGGACCCCGACGGCGTTGAAGATCGCGTTGGCGACCGCCGGAAGCACCGGATTGGCGCACATCTCGCCCGGCCCCTTGGCCCCGAACGGTCCGTCCGCCGCCGGACGTTCGAGCACGGCGATGTCGTGCGGGCAGATGTCGCCTGGCCCCGGCATCAGGTACTCGACGAAATCGCGCGGTCCGTGGCCGGGATCGGGGTAATAGGGCTCGGTCGTCTCGTAGAGCGCGTGGCTCAGGCCCATCCACGCGCCGCCAACGAGTTGCTGCTCGACTAGCCGCGGATTGAGCGCCCGGCCAAGCTCATAGGCGCTGTCCATTCTCACCATCGCGACTTCGCCAGTTTCGTCGTCAACGTCGACTTCGGCGACCAGGCAGGCGTGAGCGTAGCAGGTTGCCGGCGACATCTCGCCGGTCTCCGGATCGACCGTCGACAAGGGCACAAGAAAGATGCCGCGGCCGGAGATCGTGCGGCCCTGCTTGAACTGCGCGGCGATGGCGACGTCCTTTGTGGATATCGACCGGTGCGGGGCCCCTTTCACGTGGATATTGCCACGCCCGTCGGTTTCCAGATCTGCGACGTTGACTTCGAGCTCCTCGGCCGCTGCCTCCATCATCACCCCGCGCGCCTCGCGCGCCGCCGCCATGACCGCGTTGCCGACCCGGTGCGTGCCGCGCGAGGCGAAGCTGCCCATGCAGTGGGGCCCGGTGTCGGAGTCTGCGGTGTCGACATAGACGTCCTCGACCGGCACCCCGAGCGTTTCGGCGCAGATCTGCCGGGTCACCGACTTCATGCCCTGGCCGAGGTCGATGGAGGAGAGCGATACCGTGAACTTGCCGCTTGGATTGGAATGAACAAGCGCCTGACTCGGGTCGCCGCCCAGATTCATTCCGATCGGATAATTGATCGACGCCACGCCGCGTCCCCGGAGTTTGGCCATCTTATCGCCTCCTTGCGCCGAACACGGACGAGAACCGGATCGCGCCATGCGACGGCGCGGCGGCCGGCGGCGCAGGCGGCGGCGGCTGCGGCTGCGCCGGTTCCGAAGGGGGCGGCGCGGGGCGGTCGTAGACCGTGCGCTGTTGCCCCGCAGGGCGATTGACGAAGATTGGCTCGCGCGGCGTCGGCGGCGCGGCGGCGCGCGCGCCGCCGCCGTCCTTGCGCGAAGACATGCGCTTGAAGTCGTCGCGGATAAGCCATTTGGCCTTCTCCGCCGCGACCTGAACGCACTCGATGAGCGCCGTATTCTTGGCCTCGCGCCGATGCGCCTTCATGTCGCCGTCGCGATAGGCGTTAAGAATGCGGAACTCCATCGGGTCCATGCCAACGAGATTGGCGAGCTTGTCCATCTGGCATTCGATGGCGAAATCGACCGCGGTGACGCCGAACCCGCGCATGGCGGTGGCAGGCACGCGATTGGTGAATACGCAATAGACGTCGGCGTAGACATTGGGGATCGTATACGGCCCAGGCAGATGGGCAGCGCATTTGACCGCGGCGTAGCTTGAAAGCCTGGTGTAGGCCCCGCTGTCGAACAGGCAGCGGAACTTGCGCGCGAGGATGCGGCCGTCGCGAGAAACCCCGTCCTTGATGAAGATGCGCTCGGCGCCGCGCGGCGCGCAATAGAGCATCTCCTCCTCGCGCCCGATCATATAGCGCACCGGACGTCCGGTCAGCATCGCGCCGAGGATGGCGAGCGGTTCGGTGACCGTGTCGACCTTGCCGCCGAATCCTCCGCCGACCGTGCCGCCAATGAAATGAAGCTTGTTCGACGGCACGTCGAGGATCTTCGCGCAGGTGTCGAGCGAGAAGAACAGCGCCTGAGTCGAAGTGTAAACGACGTAGCGGCCGTTGGTGTCGGGGGCGGCGATCGAGCCGTTGGTTTCCGTCGATGCGTGCTCGATCGGCGACATCTGGTAGCGCTGCTCGAGGATATGGTCGGCGGCGGCGAAGCCGCGCTCGACGTCGCCGAAGCGAAGTTTCTGATGATCGTAGATGTCGTGATAGGTGAACGTGTTCTTGGGATAGGTCTCATTGACCACCGGCGCGCCGGGCTTCGTCGCCTCCTCGACATCAAAGACCGTCGGCAGCGGCTCGTAGTCGACGCGGATCTTCGCCAGGGCCTCAAACGCCTCGCGCTCGCTATCGGCGACGACAGCGACGATCGGCTCGCCCTTGTATCGGACCTTGTCCACGGCGAGGGTCGGCTCGTCGTCATTGCCGAAATTGATGAGGCTCAGAAGCGTGTTCAAGTTGTGCGGCACGTCGGCGCCCCGGATGATCCGGCGCACGCCCGGATGGCGTTCCGCCTCGGATAATTCGACACGGCGGATGCGCGCGTGAGAGTGGGCGCTGCGCAGCACCTTGAGGTGCAAGGCGGCCTGCAGCTTGTGATCGTTGAAGTAGGTCGAGGTCGCCGTGACGTGGCCAAGCATGTCCTGACGCTGCGTCGGCTTGCCGATCTCTTTGAGGTTGTCGTCGCGCTCGTCGGCGAACAGGTCTTTGCGCAACTCAAGCATGGTTCACTTCTTTCAGGCGCGGCGTTCGGCGCCGCGCGCCGCGGCAGCGAGAATCGCATTGATGATCGGCTCATAGCCGGTGCAGCGGCAAATGTTGCCGGAGATCGCTTCGACCACTTCAACGCGGCTCGGCGCCGGATTGCGATCGAGAAGCGCCTTGGCGGCCATCAGCATGCCGGGGGTGCAATAGCCGCATTGGGCGGCGAAGTTCTCCATGAACGCGGTTTGCAACGGATGAAGCTCGGGACCGCTCTTGAGGCCGTCTGCCGTCTCGATCGATTTTCCGGCCACGCTCTCGGCGAGGGTGATGCAGGAAACGACGGGTTCGCCGTCGACCAGCACGGTGCAGGCGCCGCAGCCGCCCTGGCCGCAACCGAATTTGGGCGAGAAATCGCCGACCTCGTCGCGCAGCGCGGCAAGCAGGCTCATGCCGCCGTCGACGAAAATCGCTGCGTCGCGGCCGTTGTGTCTGAATTGCAGGGCGGTCTTGGGCATCGGTCAATCGTTCCGTCAAGCCTCGCGGCCAAGCAGGAGCCTGCGCAGATGAACGCCGACCACCTCGCGGCGATACCAGGCGCTGGCGATCGCATCGGTCGCCGGCTGCGTTCCTTCGGCGGCGGCCGCGATGGCGGCGGCGACCCCCCCCTCGTCCAAGGTTCGCCCTTCGAGGGCGCGCTCGGCGGCCTTGGCGCGGATCGCGGTCGGCGCCATCGCGCCGTAAGCAATTCGCGCCCCGGAGACGCGTCCGCCGACCGCCGAAATCGAGGCGGCGATCGAGAGGACGGAGACCCCTTTCGGCTTGACCCGCGCGACCTTGCGATAGCGAAACGAGTCTGGATTGGGCGGGCGGTCGCAGGAGACGCTGAGAACGATTGCCCCCGCAGCGCGATCGCGTCCAGCGAGAAACTCTTCCAGCGCCATGTCGCGTGCCCCATACCCGCTCATCACGGACACTGTAGCATCGAGCGCGAGCAGCGCGACTGCGAGATCGCCGTATGGCGATGGGGCGAACAGATTGCCGCCGACCGTAGCCGTCGTGCGCACCGCCGGACCGCCGATCGAGCGCGCTAGCGCGTGAAGGAACGCCAGGTCGCGCTCGCGCAAGATCTGCACCAGTGTAGCGCCCGCGCCGATTGTGACGCGCGCACCCACGGTTCGGATCTGGCTCAGCGCGCGCTCTTCAAGGCGTACGATCGTGGATATCCCGACATCGCCCTCATTGAGAGCGCGCATCACCAGCGTGCCGCCGGCGATGAAGCGCGCGGAACGGTCTGATGTCAGCGCCGCGGTCGCTTCGGCGGCTGTCGCGAAGGTCCTCACCACCACAGGCATAGGCAGCCGTTCCTCATCATGCGGCCTCGCGCAAGTGCTTGCGAATGGCCTCGAATCCCGCCTGATAAATCTCCTCGCCGACCATTTCGACGAGGCGCTTCTCGTCCCCGGGCCGTGTCGTGAAGCGCGATTCCCATTGCCAGAATGTGCGGTCGCCGTCGGTCACCGGCAACAGCCGCACGTGGGCGACATAATTGAAGAGCGGGAGCGGCGTATCGAGCAGGCAGTAGCTGAAGCTTTGCTCGAGGTCCGAAAGCGCCAGGAGCTGCTCGCGCAACTCCGAGCCGTCGGCGAGCTTGAAACGGCGGACGCAGCCGATGCGGTCGGCGCTCTGAGCGCGCTCGATTGCGCTGGTCGCGACCGCGGGATGCCAACGATCGTGGCCGTTGAAATCGCGCAGCACCGCCCAGACCCGATCGGTCGGAGCGTCGATGATCGTGCTTTTGACCACGTGAGGCATGTCTAGCCGCCGAACGCGCGTTTCAGCGCGTCGAACCCGCCCTGGAACACGCCGCCGCCGATGCTCGCGATGAGGTCGGCTTCGCGTTCGGGCGGGCAGTCGAATTCCGCCGTCCATTCGGCGAAGGTCCGCTCGCCGTCGGTGACCGGCGTCAGCCGCAGGGTCGCCACATAGTTCTCGACCCCCATTGGCGATTCCAGAATAGAATAGGTGCAGAACATATCGTAATCGGACAGGCCGAGGAGCTTCTCCCGGATGCGGTCGCCGTTGCGCAGGCGGAAATCGCGGACGCAGCCGATCTTGTCGGCCGGCTCCCCACCTTCGATACGGCTCTCGGCGATCGCGGGGTGCCAATTCGGCAGGCCGTTGAAGTCGCGGACGCGCGCCCATACCCGGTCGCTGCGGCCGTTGACGACGCTGGAGACGAAAACGCGCGCCATGGTCCGCCCTCAGCTCTTCTTACGGGGCGAGGAGCCGCCGCTCGGCGGGAGGGCGCCGTCCGCCTCTTTCTTCGGCGCCGCCTCCTTGCGGATGCCCTGCATGTCGCGCGCCTCGCGGATGAGCCCCGGCATTTTCGCTAGGCTGCCACCCTCGACGCCGATATCAGACAAAATCGAATCGATGAGCGGGGCCTGGACGCGATAGCGAAGCGCCGAGTCGATCACTTCGTCGGTGGCGCTGCGCCCACCATTGCCGTTCGGATGGCCGCCATTGAGGCCGTCGACCTGGAGAATGCGGATGCCCTCGATCTTCTCCATGGGCTTCACGCTCTCGCGCACGATGCCCTCGATGCGGTCGAGCAATTTCCGCCGGAACAGCGAATAGCGCGCGGGCTCGGTCAGCACGTTCTCCGCTTCGTTGAGGAGCCTCTGCGCCTCGGCCTCGACCGCCGCCCGGACCCGCTCCGCCTCCGCGGCGATGCGCGTCTCCTCGGCCGCCTTCTCTGCGAGCAGCACCTCGACCGACCGGCGGCGTCGGGCGACCTCGGTATCGCGCACCGTGACGACCCGCTCCTGCGCTTCCGTGGCGCGCGCTTTCGCGTTCTCGGCTTCCGCTTGGGCCGCCGACTGTTCGAGGGACTTCTGATAGAGAGCGATCGCTTTCTCCATCAACGCCGTCTCGACCACCCGTTCGCGCTCGACCTCGAGCCTGCGCAAATCGCGCTCGCGGTTGACGCGGGCCTCGTCGATACCGCGATCGGAGGCGATGCGGGCGCGCTCGACCTCCTCGCGAGAAGCGATCTCCGCCTCCTGCAACGCCTGCAGGCGCGCGATCTCCAGTTGCTCGATCGACCGCCGTCGCTCGAGGCGAGCAGCGTCCAGCGCCTGCTCGCGCTCGACGTCGCTCCTCTCGACCTGCTGCGCGGCTGCGATTTCGGCCTGGCGCACCTGGCGGTCGGCACCGATCCGCTCAGTCTTCTTCGACGACAGCGCGATCGTGCGATCTTGGTCGGCGATCTCAACCGCTTGTCTCTGCTCGATATTGAGCACTTCGCGCGTCCTCTGGGAGGCAATGCGATCGCTCTCGAGCGCGAGCTCGACACCGATCCGCTGCCGCTCGACAGCGTCGCGGCGCCTGAGCTCCGCGGCCTCGATCGCCTCGGTTCTGGCGATCTCGAGGCCTCGCGTCTCCTGTTCAGCCTGGATGCGCTCGGCGGCGACCGCCCTTTCCTGCGCGATCCGCGCGGCCTCGACCGCCTCGCGCGCCTTGATCTCGGCCTCTTCGATCGCCTGGGTCCGGGCGATCTCCCTCGCCCGGATCTCCTCGTCCTTGGCAATGCGCTCCGCCTGGATTGTCCGGTCCTGATAAATGCGCGCCGACTCGACCACCTCGCGGGCGGCGATCTCGGCCCGCTCCAGCGATTCGTTGCGGGCGATTTCAAGCGTGCGGGTGTCGCGCTCGGCGGAAATCGATTCAGCTGCAGTCGCCTTCTCCTGAGCGATCCGGGCCGCTCGCGTCGCCTGCAGCGCCGCAATCTCGGCCTCCTCAATGGCGCGCCGGCGCGCGATCTCTTCGGCTTGCGTTATCTGCTGGCTCTCGATGCGGGTCAGCGCGATCGTCTTCTCCTGCGCGATCCGGGCGGCTTCGATCGCCTCTCGGGCGGCGATGTCGGCCTCCTCGATGGCTCTGTTGCGGGCGATTTCGAGTGCGCGAATGCGCTCCTCTTGCGCGATCCGTGTTGCTTCCGTCGACTGTCGGGCGACGATGCCCGCCTCCTCGATCGTCTGGTTGCGGGTGATTTCGAGCGCCCGGGTGGTCTGATCGGCGGCGATGCGATCCGCGGCGAGAGTCTGTTCGCGAGCGATCTTCGCCGCTTCAATCGCCTCCTGGGCGGCAATCTCCGCTTCTTCGATGCTACGCGTGCGCGCGATCTCAAGGGCGCGGGTGCGTTCGTCAGAGGCGATACGGTCGGCGTTAATCGTCGTCATTTGGGCGATGCGCCGCTTCTCGGTCGCCTCCCGGGCGGCGATCTCGGCTTCCTCGACCACGCGCGTGCGCTCGATCTCGCGCCGGCGCGTCTCCTCCTCGTTGATGATGCGCGATTCGGTGACCTCGCGCTCCTGGAGGATACGCGCCTTTTCGACAACTTCGCGCGCCTCGATTTCCGCCTCTTCGACTGCGCGCGTCCGCTGGATCTCCGTCTGGCGCACTTCGCGCTCGGAGGCGATCCGCGCGGTGTCTACCGACCGCTGATTGGCGATCCGCGCCCTTTCGATCCCCTCGCGCGCAGCGATCTCGATTTCCTCGACCGCGCGCGTGCGCTCGATCTCCTTCTGCCGCACCTCGCGATCGGAGGCGATGCGCGCTTCACTGATCGCCTGCTCGTTGGCGATGCGGGACTTTTCGATCGCCTCCCGCGCGGAAATTTGCGCCTGCTCGGCCTCGGTCTCGCGCAACGCCCGCTCGCGGGCGACCTCAGCACGCTGGACCGCGCGCCTCACCTCGATGTCGCGTTGTTGAGCGAGGCGTGCCGCTTCGCTATCGCGCTCGATGTCCAAGGCCTGTCGCTCGGCCTCCAGATTGCGGGTGCGGATCTTGATCATCGAATCCTGTTCGATGTCGTTGCGCAGCTTGCGGCGGTCCTCGATGTCCTCCATCAGGCGGGTCAAACCCTCGGCGTCGAAGCGGTTCGAGGGGTTGAAGAATTCGAGGTCGGTCTGGTCGAGGTCGGTGATCGCGACCGACTCGAGCTCAAGACCGTTCTGGGCCAGCGCCTCCTGCGCCGCGGCTTTCACCCGCGCGACATAGTCGCCGCGCTGCTCGTGCATCTGCTCCATCGTCATCTCGGAGGCGACGGAGCGCAGGGCCGAGACGAATTTGCCGGACAACAAAGCATGCAGCCGCTCGGGCTCCAGCGTGCGCCGGCCAAGCGTAGCGGCGGCGATCGACACCGCCTCGCGAGTGGCCTGGACGCGGACGTAGAAGTCGGCCTCGATGTCGATGCGCATGCGGTCGCGGGTGATGACAGCGTCGCCCCTCTGGCGCACGATCTGCATCGGCAGCACGTTCATGTTGACGGGGGTGAAGTCGTGGATGAACGGCAGGACGAAGGCGCCGCCGTTGATCACCACTCGCTCGCCGAGAAATCCGGTGCGTACGAACGAGACCTCTTTCGATGAGCGATGATAGAGCCAGTTGACCACATAGACGGCGACGACCACGACGATGATCGCGATGATGAGCCAGAGGATCAGAGTCCCGATCAAGAGCCCCGACATTTCCCGTTCCTCCTTTGCGAGCCGCTCTCTCCCGTGCGGCCCGGTCTGTTCATGTCACTTGCGGCCTATCGCCTTGAATCGCCGGACTTGCTCGGTCAGCGCGATTTCGACCGGCAGGCGCTCCATCGATGAGGCACCGTAGAATCCGTGGCAAGCCTTGGCGGATTTCTTGATGTAGTCGGCATCGGCGGGCTCGGCGATCGGGCCGCCATGCGCTAGGACGAGAATGTCGGGCCGGATTTTCATCGCCGCGCCAGCCCAGGCGTCGATCAAGGTGGGACAATCCGCAAGCTTCGGCGCGGTCTGCGCGCCGATGACGCCACCAGTGGTCAAGCCGAGATGGCAGACGATGAGGTCGGCGCCGGCCTTGGCCATGGCCTCCGCTTCGCCCGCGTTGAAGACATACGGGGTGGTCAGCATGTCTTTCTCATGCGCCTTCGCGATCATATCGACTTCGAGGCCGTAGGACATTCCGGTCTCTTCAAGATTGATGCGCAAGACGCCGTCGATGAGGCCGACGGTCGGGAAGTTCTGCACGCCCGCGAAGCCCAGCGCCTTGATCTCATCGAGGAAGACGTCCATGCGCCGGAACGGGTCGGTGCCGTTGACGCCCGCCAGCACCGGCGTGCGCTTGACGACCGGCAGAACCTCGCGCGCCATATCCACGACAATCGCATTGGCGTCGCCATAAGCGAGGAGCCCGGCCAGCGAGCCGCGGCCCGCCATGCGATAGCGGCCGGAATTGTAGATGACGATGAGATCGACTCCGCCCGCTTCCTCGCATTTGGCCGACAAGCCGACACCCGCGCCGCCGCCCACGATCGGCTCGCCGCGCGCCGCCATAGCGCGAAACTTGTCCATCAGCGCCGATCGGTTGAATGTGGTCATCGTTACCTCGCTGCGCGCCGGCGCGTTGCCGACTGCCCGTGCAGCGCCCGAAAGGCTGCAACGATGGCCGCGGAGAATTCAGGATCGTTGATGTGGCGCTTGACTCGGATCAGGCGCCGGCTAGCGGTCTGGCGCACCGTACGATCGAGCGCGGCGAATAAGGCCGCGTCCGCCTGCGGGTCATGGAACGCTTGGCCCGGCGCATCAAGCGCCGAAACGCCGGTCTCGGGCAGAAAGAAGCGGACCGGCCCGTCCATAAGGTTCAGCCGCTCGCCGATCCAGTCGCCGATCCGATCGTTCTCGGCGGCGGTTGTCCGCATCAGTGTCACTTGCGGGTTGTGCGCGTGCAAAAGCCGGCCCTTGTAGGCCGCCGGCACGGTGTCCATGGGCCCAAAATTGACCATATCCAGCGCGCCGACCGAGCCGACGTAAGGAGTCCGCGTCCGAATGATCGCGCCGAAACGGTCCTCGTCGGCCGCCAGGACGCCGCCAACCAGCATGTCGGCGACTTCAGTCGTCGTCACGTCGATGACGGCCGAGACGAGGCCCGAATCGACGAGCTTCTCCATCGAGCGCCCGCCGACGCCGGTGGCGTGAAAGACGAGGCACTCCCAGTCCGAGGCCAGCGCCGCCGTGATCTGCTGCACGCAAGGCGTAGTCACGCCGAACATGGTGAGCCCGACTGAGGGAAGGGCGGTTCGGCGCGCTCTTCCCGCTACGGTCTCTTTGCGCTCGCTCAAGCGGGCTTTAACCATTCCGATCAGCGCTTGAGCGCCGTTCGCCAGCACCTGGCGCGAAATGCTGTTCAGGCCCTGAACGTCGGTGACCGAATACATCATCGTGATGTCGGTCGGGCCGACGTAGCGACTGACGTCGCCGGAGGCGATCGAGGAGATGATCACCTTGGGAGCGCCGATCGGAAGAGCACGCATGCCTGGCGCGACGATCGAGGCGCCGCCCGACCCCCCCGCGGTGATTATGCCCGCGATGTCGCCCTGGCGCTTGATCCAGGCTTCGAATGCTTCCGCCATGGCCGCGACCGAAGCGCCGCGCTCGCGGCCGAACACCGCGGCGCCTCCGCGGCCATGATTGAGCGCGATCTCCTGCGCCGTCACATCGCAGGTTGCGGGCTTGCCGCTCGTCGAGACGTCGACCAGGCGGGTCCGCAGGCCGCTCGCGACAATCAGGTCGCGGATGAAGCGCAGCTCGTTTCCCTTGGTGTCGAGCGTCCCGGCCACGATCACGACCGACGGACCCGCGGGCCGCGCCGCCGGACGCGGCTCGGCGACCGCCTCGATCCTCGCCGGGCCGGCCGAGGCGATCCGCGCGCCCGACTCGATTTGCGCGTTCGTGGCCGGCTGCGACCAGCGCGTCGGCGGGGTCGGGTTGGCGACATAAATCCTGATCGGCGCCCCTGCCGGCCGTGCCGCGGTTGAGGGAGCGGCCGCGACTTCGCGTGGGCTTTCGTCGGCGCGGTCCGGCTCGGCCCCGGAGTGGCGGCCGACGCCTAGCAGGCTCTGCTGCAGATCGCGATCGGCGGCAAGCCGGCGCGAGTCGATGATCCGGTTGATCCTCCCGTTGACCATGATTGCGACGTTTTCGGAAACGGTCGTCGCGACCCCGATGTTCTGTTCGATCACCAGAATCGCCATGTCGCTCTCTTCGCTGAGACGAACCAGCATCTCCTCAACCCGGGAGACGATCACCGGCGCCAGGCCCTCGGTCGGCTCGTCCATAATTAGGAGGCGAGGGTTGGTCATCAGGGCCCGCGAGATGGCCAGCATCTGCTGCTCGCCGCCGGAGAGTTGAGCGCCGTTACTGTTTCTCCGCTCCGCGAGGCGCGGGAACGCCTCATAGACGCGCTCGACCGTCCAGGCGCCGGATTGCCTCGCCGCGGCCATGCGCAAGTGTTCGTCGACGGTGAGCGAGCGCCAAAGCCTGCGGCCCTGCGGCACGTATCCTACGCCATGACGCGCGATTTGCGCCGGCGGAAGGCCCACCATCTCCTGGCCACGCACACGGATCGAGCCGCTCGACGCGCGCGTGAGCCCCATGATGGCCTTGCAGAGAGTCGTCTTGCCCATGCCATTGCGCCCGACGACTGACAACACGCCATGGTCAAGCGTCAAGTCGACGCCTTGCAGCGCGTGCGAGCGGCCGTAGTAGACGTTGAGGCCCTTGACTCGAAGCATCACATCGGCGTCGGCGCGCCGCAGCTCAGGCATGGCCGCCTCCGAGGTAGAGTTCCTGAACCTCGGGATCCGCCTCGATCTCCTGCGGCGCGCCTTCCTTGAAGATCCGTCCGTTGTGCATCATCGTTATGCGTTCGACCACGCGCAGCGCGACGTCCATGTCGTGCTCGATGATGATGTAGCCGATATACGCTGGAAGGGAGGACAGGATCTCGATGAGCTCCGCCCGCTCGGTAGGCGACAGCCCAGCCGCCGGCTCGTCGAACAGGATAAGGCGGGGCGCGCCCGCCAGCGCCAGCGCGATCTCCAGCTGACGCTGCTGGCCATACGCCAGTTCCGCCACAAATCGGTCTTTGATCGCCGTCAGATGGACCGCCTGGACAAGATTTTCTGCGGCGTGGACGAGCGCATCGCTGCGGCGCGGCTGAATGAAGGAGTAGCGGCCGCGGGAGACTCCGCGGCATGCGAGGTAGACGTTGTCGAGCACCGACAGACGGGGAAAAAGAGCGGAGATCTGATAGGTCCGGCGCAATCCCCGACGGATTCGTTCCTGCGGGGGAAAGGCTGTCACGTCCTCGCCGAAGAAGCGGATCGTTCCCGAGGACGGCGGAAAGTCGCCGGTGATACAGTTGAACAGCGTCGTCTTGCCGGCCCCGTTCGAACCGAGAACCGCGCGCCGCTCGCCGGGCCTGACGGTGAGCGAGACGTCGACAAGGGCGGCGAGAGCGCCAAATAGGCGTGTCACGCCGCGAAGTTCGAGCGCGTTGGCCGAGCCGACCGCCGACAGGCGTTGGGCGACGCTATCCATGGCCGTCGCCTGCCTTTTGCGGAGGCGCGGAGCCCGCCTGCAAGCGATTGCGCCATCGCGCCCAGAGGCCGATGACGCCGTCGGGCGAGAAAAAGACGATCGCCAGGAAGCCCAAACCGATCAGCAGCCGAAACCGATTGCCGTCGAGGCCAAACGCGACCAGAACGTCGAGAGCGAAAGTCTTGAGCACCGCGTAAATCAGCGCGCCGATGAAGGGGCCGATCGGATTGCCGATGCCGCCGACAACCGCAATGACGAGGATGTCGATCGCGGCCGAAACGCTGACCGCGCCAGGCGCGATCTCGCCATAGCTCCAGACCAGAAGAATGCCGCCCAGCGCGGCGATAAGCGCCGCGAACACATACGCCGCGACGCGATGCGCATTGACGTTGAAGCCGAGCGCGGCCATCCGCCGTGGGTTGTCACGTATGCCTTGCAGAGCGAGCCCGAACGGCGCCCGCGAGACGTAGGAGACCGCAAGCCAACAAAGGACCGCGACGAAAAGAGTCAGATAATAGAACGGGATGGGAGCATGCCAGTCGACGCCCAGAAAGACTGGCGTCGGAATACCGTCGATGCCGGTGTGGCCGTTGAAAATCGCGTAGTTCTCGTTGGTGAAATAGTAGAACGCCGCGGCGATCGCGAGGGTAATCATGATCGTGTAGATTCCCTCGGTGCGCACCGCGAGCGCGCCAACGATGGCGCCGACAACCGTCGAGAGGATCAAAGCCGCCAGAACAGCAAGCCACCAGGGCCAGCCTCTTCCGCCGGGCACGCCGTTGACGCCGAGAATCGCGACGACATAGCCGGCGAAACCGGCGACAGTCACCTGCGCGAGGCTGACCATGCCGCCATAGCCTGCGAGGAACATCAGGCTCAGCGCAATTGTGCCCAGCATGTACGCCCAGCCGAAGATTTGCGTGAGCACGAAGCTCGAGGCGATCGCCGGCATGATGAGGACGACGACGGCGACGAGGACCGCCGCCGGATTGAGGTTCTGCAGCCAAGGGAGCTGCGAGGCGGCGCTGGACGCGCCTCGCGCGCGGCTCTCGGCGAGGGCCATGGACTAGCGCCTCGCCAGCAGGCCCTGCGGCCGCACGGCCAGCACGAGCACCATGATCAAAAACGTGAGGACGATCGCATAGGTTGGGAAATAGGCCAAGCCGACCTGCTCGGCTAGGCCGATCATGATCGCGCCGAGCGCCGCGCCTGGAATCGAGCCCATGCCGCCGACGATGACCACGATCAGCGAGGCGAGCAGGAAGCGCGTATCCTCTCCCGGCGACAGCGACTGGAACGTCCCGCCGACCACGCCGGCCATTCCGGCAAGCCCGGCGCCGAAGGCAAAGACGATGACGAACACGAGCTGAACCGGCGCCCCCATCGCCGCGAGCATTTCACGGTCATCGACGCCGGCCCTAATGATCATGCCAACCCGCGTCCGGTTGAGAACGAGCCACATTCCCAGCCCGATCACGACCGAGGCCAGGAAAATCACCAGGCGAACGATCGGATAGGACAGGTAAACCGCCTCGCCCGATGATTTGACCGCCGTGACAAGAGGAAGCTCGACCGGTCCGCGCAGCCACGTCGGCGTCTGAATCTGCCACGAATTTCCGCCGAAGGCCCATAGCATGAGATCGGCGAGCACGATCGAAATCCCGAGCGTCACCAGGGTCTGGCGAAGCTCTTCTCCCTCCATCCGCCGGAAGACGGCGACCTGAAGGATGACGCCAAGGAGCGCCGCAACGACGAAGGCGACGACGAAACTGAACAGCCAGGAACCGGTGGCGTCGACGGCCAGGTAGCCGAAATAGCCGCCGAGGAGGTAGATCGAACCATGCGCGAGATTGACGTTGCGCATGAGCCCAAAGATCAGCGTGAAGCCGCTCGCGACGAGGAAATAGAGGCCGCCCAGCGTGATCCCGTTGAGGGCGGCGTTGAGAAAAAGCTTCTTCCTCCCGAACACCGCCTCGAAGCCGGGCGGCCAGGGGGCGAAGACAAGCCAGGTCAAGGCGATCGCTACGACCAAGATGATCAGGGACCAGATCGGGCGGCGCGCGATGAAGCTGTTCATGCGCCATCACTCTCGGAGCGGCCGGGCATGGGCTCAAGCCTCACTCGTCGGCGACCGGTCGAAGCGGAAGAGACGGTCGGCATTCGCGCCGTTTCGATGGTCCATACGCAGCCTTCGCGCGACAGGGCGGGCGCAACGCGCGCCCGCCCGAGTTCCAATCGATCAGTACTTCTTGCATTCCGGATTGGTGCGGCTCGGAGGCCCGATCTTGGCAAACACGTCCCTTGGATACCCGAGCGTCTGATGGACGTTCGGGACGATCTTCACGACCTTGCTGACGAGTGCGCCCTGGGCGTCCTGGACAACCTCGGTGACGAAATTCGTTCCGATCGCCTGGCGGTCTTCATCGAGGCTGATCTTGCCGTTCGGCGCGTCGATCGTCAGTGAGGCCAGCGCAGCCTTGAGTTTCGACTGGTTGTCGCTGAGGTCGCCATTGACCTTGTTGAGCGCTTCGAACAGCGCCATTGTCGAGCCATAATAGTTGGTCGCCAGCAACCCGGGGCTTGGCAGGCGCTTATCGGCCGGGGTTGATTCCTGATAGAGCTTGACGAACGCCTTCCAGCCCGGATCGTCCCAGGTGTCGGCCATGCCGCTCGAGGCGATCGTGCCGATGAGCGCCTTCTTCGCGTCGCCCTTCGCGGAAAGGATGGTCTGATCGACCATGATCGATCCGCCCATAAGATGGGCCTTGCCGCCCGCCTGCTGGTACTGGTTGAGGAAGTTGACCGCATCGGCGCCGCCGAGGCCGAGATAGATAGCGTCCACGTCGTCGGGCAAGGCTGCGATCGTCGAGGCGAAGTCCTTGGTGCCGAGAGGCACCCACTGCCGGCTGGTCACCTGCCCGCCAAGTGCGCAATATTCGAGGACGAGACCGAAGACCTGCGTGTAGACAAACGAATAGTCTTCGCCAACGGTCGCGATCTTCTTATACCCCTTGACGTTGTAGGCATAGTCGCCGAGGCCGGCCGACCACTGCGCGCCGTCCATGTTCCAGCGGAAGAAATTGGGCGACGGATCGGGGAAAGTCGTCTCCTGTGCGCCGGAGGCGGCGTTGATGAACGTCAGCTCCGGATGCGTCTTGGAAAAGTTCTTGACCGCGATCCCTTCGTCGCCCGAGAGCGGCGAGATAAGGATCTGCACGTGGTCCTGCTCGATGAGCTTCTTGACCGCGCGCAGCGCCGAATCGGGCGTCGCGTCGGTCGAGGCGATGACGAATTCGAGCTCCTTGCCGCCCGCCTTGCCGCCGTACTTCTTCACCGCAGCGTTGAACCCGGCGATCCCGTCGACGCCCAGTATGGTGTAAGTGCCTTCGAGCGTCGCGGTGACGCCCACCTTGATCTTGTCCTGCGCCCACGCCGTGCTCGACAGCAAAATGCCGGCGAGCGCCGCAGCGCCAAGTCCGACCTTCAACATGACCATCCTCCCAGTCCGTATCTTGCGTCCCTGGCGCGCGCGGCGGCTTGGGCTCGCGGACGACTTCGTCGCCGCTGGCGACAAATCCCCCTAACCCAGCCGAAGGAACACGAGCGGCAAGGAATGCGCGCATCAATGAAGCGGAACGCGCCGGACTTTACAAGCGGTCAGTTTTTGCGCTGCGGCGCAGCGCCGATCTCGCAGCCGCAACAAGCGACGGTCAGGCTCATGTCCGGCGAGGGCTTTCGGGCCGCGTCGTTCGAAGCGCGCGCTACACTGCATACAACCCCGGCCGCTCGCGAAGCTTGATTGGTTCGCGCGCGCCGCTTTCGAGCGCTCTCACGCCGGCCAGCGTGGCGGCGGTGGCTACATAGCCGTCCCAGGCGCTGGGACCCGCGGCGGCGCCCTTCGCGGCTGCCGCAAGCCACGCGCGGAACTCGGCGTCGAACGCCGGACCGAACCGCGCGGGCCAATCGTCGAACACCCGGCCCGAGAAGGCGCCGTTGGTCTTGATCACCACGTCGCTCTGCTCGGCGAGGCTGACCGTTCCGGTTTCACCGATTACTTCGCCGCGAATGTCGTAGCCATAGGCGATGTGGACCGAGGTTTCGATCGTCACCAGCGCGCCCGAGCGCATGTCGATGAGCGCGAGCAGCGGGTCGGCGACGCCCCCAGCACGGCGGTTCGCGCGCGGGCTTCTCACCGCGATCGCGGCCGGCTCGTCGTCGAGCAGGAATCGCGCGATGTCGATGTCGTGCACGGCCGTGTCGGTGATCGCCATGGTCGCCTTGAAATGGCCGGGGGAAGACGCGTTGCGATGAACGCTGTGGAACATCAGCGGCGGCCCGATCGCGCCTTTCTGGATCGTCTCCTTCATCGCGCGATATTGCGCATCGAAGCGGCGCATGAAGCCGACCTGCACGAGGCGGCGTCCGAACGCGGTTTCCGCTTCGATAATCGCCAGGCAGTCCGCTTCCGTGGTCGCCATCGGCTTTTCGCAGAAGACCGGCTTGCCCGCCTTGATCGCCGCGAGCACATAAGCCGCGTGGGTCTCTCCCCACGATGCGACGATGACGGCCTCGACCTCCTTCGTCGCGACCAGCTCCTCGCCGACGGCGCAAGCCTTGGCGTGAGGAAGCCTCGCCGCAACCTCCCGCGCTCGCTCGCCGTCGGTGTCGCTGACCGCAACCACGCGGGCGCCGAGAAGCGTCTCGGTCAGCCGGCGAATGTGCTCCTGGCCAATCTTGCCTACGCCGACGACGCCGACGTTCAGAGTCATGGTGTCTGTCCTTCAGTCCGGCGCGGCTCAATATCCGACCGCGAGCGTTCCCCTCTGGCGCAAATCCGATGCGCCCTCAAGTTCGCCGTCCGGGGCGCGCAGAATGGTGTTGGCCGAGCCCATCGCCTCGCTCAAGACCACCTTATGCCCCATCGCCTGAAGCAGACGGATGGTGTCGGGCGACACGCCCCGCTCGATCCGCAATTCGTCGGGCCAGAGCTGGTCGTGCGCGCGCGGCGCGTTTTCCGCTTCGGCCGCGTTGAGGCCGTGGTCGATCACGTTGAGGATGATTTGCAGAACGACGCTGATGATGCGCGATCCACCCGGACTGCCGGTCGCCATCACAAGCTTGCCGTCCTTGAACACGAGCGTCGGACTCATCGAAGAGAGCGGGCGCTTCATCGGTCCCGGCGCGTTGGCGTCGCCACCGAGCAGCCCGTAGACATTGGCGGCGCCGGCCTTGGCGGCGAAGTCGTCGAGCTCGTCGTTGAGCAGGACGCCGGTTCCCTCCGCCACCAGACCTGAACCATAGGGAAGATTGAGCGTGTAAGTGTTGGCGACGGCATTACCCTCGCTATCGACGATCGAGAAATGGGTCGTCTGGTCGCTCTCGTAGCCCCGAGGCTCGCCGGGGCGGATGTCGACGGCAGAGCGGGCGCGGTCGGCTGGTATCAGCGCGCGCAAATGCTCGGCGTAGGCCTTAGAGATCAGGCCGGCGAGCGGGATTTTGACGAAATCGGGATCGCCGAGGTAAGCCGCGCGATCGGCGTAGGCGAGCTTCTCCGCTTCCGCGATCTCGTGCAGGGAGGCGGCGGAATTGAGGCCTTGCTCACCGAGCGGGAAGCCTTCGAGGATGTTGAGGATTTCGATGATGTGCGCGCCTCCGGACGAGGGCGGCGGCATCGAGACGATCGTGTAGCCGCGATAGGTCCCGGATACGGGCTCACGCTCGATCGCGCGATAATTGGCGAGGTCCTGCGTCGTCATGCGCCCACCCGCCGCCTGGACCGCGCTCGCGATCTTCCCGGCGACCGGCCCGGAATAGAAGCCGGCGGCGCCCTTGGCGGCGATCGCCTCGAGCGTCACAGCGAGATCGTCGAGCGCGATAGGGTCGCCGGCCGCGGGCGCGCTCCCGTCGGGGCGCAGATAGATGCGCGCCGACGAAGGATGCCGGCGAAGCGTTGCTGCGGCGAGCGGCAGCGAATCGGCGACATCGCCGTCAACCACAAGGCCCTGACGGGCGAGCGCGATCGCCGGGGCGATCAGGTCGGGGAAGGAGAATTTGCCCGAGCCGTATTTGCGCCAAACGAGCTCGAGACCGGCGACGGTTCCCGGCACCCCGATCGCAAGGCCCGAATAGCGCGACTTGAACAAATCGGCTTCTCCGTTGGCGTACAGGAACACGTCCTTGGTCGTCGCCGCCGGCGCGGCCTCGCGGTAGTCGATGGCGACTGTTCGGGCGAGATCGGCGCGATGGATGAGCATGAAGCCGCCGCCGCCGAGATTGCCGGCGCGCGGAAGGGTGACGGCAAGCGCAAAGCCGACCGCGACCGCGGCGTCGACGGCGTTGCCGCCGCGCTTGAGGATGTCGAGCCCGACGCGCGACGCCGCCGCTTCCTGGGTCACGACCATGCCATGCCTGGCGATGACCGGACGCGCGGTGGCGAAGGGAGAAATGACGGGCGCCTGGTCAGCCCACGCGACGGCCGGGGCGAGGCAGAGAAAAGCGAAAGCGGCGAACTGAAATGGCCTCAAAGCGGGTCCTCGTCTGGGCAGCGCCTATCCGATGGCCATGACCGCGCCGCGCGCGAGGCGTGGCGCGAGCTTCAGCATGTCGGCTCGGGAGATCGCGACACAGCCTGCGGTCGGCGTGAGGCCGGGGCGGGCGAGATGGAAGAAGATCGCGCTGCCGCATCCCCTGGCGCGGCGAGTGAAGTTCTGGTCGAGCACGAAGGTCAGGTCATAAAGATGGTCTTCCCGCCACATCCGGTCCGTGCAGTCACGCGCCGGCAGGCGAACGGGCCGGTTGTAGCGCGGGCTGGCAGGATCCTCGCACCAGCCCTGATCGCGCGCGAGCGGCCTTAGCGGCGCGCCCGCGGCTCTCAGCCGCACGCGGTCGGGCCGGCAATAGCCCCAGAGGAGCGGAAACCGCCCCGCCGGCGTGCCCATATCCCCCTCGCGCTTCAGGCGGACGATCCCCGCCGGCCCCAGCGCGCAGGGGATGCGGAACGGGCCCGCCGTCAGCCAACCGCGCGCCCGGTTCCCCGCCAGTTGGCGGACATTCAATCGGGAGAGGCGTGGGGACGGGGTCATGCGCCGGCAGAAGACCGAGGGGGCTCACGCGCGTCAAGCAGGTAGGCAGGCGCCTTTCCACCCGCGTTGACCGCGCGCGGCGCCCTGACGATAGTCCACTTCCAACGTCGAGGCTGCCCGCATGTCCAGCGATCCCTTGCTGCAACCCTTTCAATTGCGGGGCTTAAAGCTGCGCAACCGGTTAATGTCGACCGCTCACGAGCCGGCCTATACCGAAGATGGCATGCCGAAGAAGCGCTACCGGCTCTACCACGCCGAGAAGGCGAAGGGAGGCATTGCGCTCACCATGATCGGCGGCTCGTCGGTGGTCGCGCGCGACAGCCCGCAGGCGTTCGGCAACATCCTTCTCTACAAGGACGAATGCGTGCCCTGGCTGAGAGAGCTCGCCGACGACGTCCACGACGAGGGCGCCGCGGTCATGATCCAGATCACCCACCTCGGCCGCCGCACGACCTGGAGCAAGGACGACTGGCTGCCGGTCATCGCGCCTTCCCATGTGCGCGAGCCCGCCCACCGCGCCTTCCCCAAGGCGATGGAGGACTGGGACTTCGACCGGGTGATCGCCGCTTACGCCGACGCGGCCGAGCGGGTGAAGGCCGCCGGGCTCGATGGGTTCGAGTTCGAATGCTACGGCCACCTGATCGACCAATTCTGGTCGCCCGCGACCAACAAGCGCCAGGACGACTATGGCGGGTCGCTCGACAATCGCCTCAAGTTTGGAATGGCGGTGTTCGAGGCGGCGCGAAAACGCGTCGGCCCCGATTTTCTCATCGGCGCGCGACTCGTCTGCGACGAGGACTGGGAGCGGGGGCTGAGCCGCGAGGAGGGCCTCGCCATCGCCCGCCGGCTGACGGACTCCGGCCTGATCGATTTTCTCAACGTGATCCGCGGCCATATCGACACCGAGGAGGCGCTCGCTCATGTCATTCCCGGCATGGGCGAGCGCTCGGCGCCGCATCTCGACTTCGCCGGCGAAGTGCGCGCCGAGACGCGCCTGCCGACCTTTCACGCCGCCCGCATCCAGGACGTGGCGACCGCGCGCCATGCGATCGAGAGCGGCAAGCTCGACATGGTCGGCATGACCCGCGCGCACCTCGCCGATCCGCATATCGCGCGCAAGGTCGCCGAGGGGCGGGAAGCCGAGATCCGCCCCTGCGTCGGCATGGGCTATTGCATCGACTCGATCTATTCCGGCCAAGCCGTCTGCATTCATAACGCGGCGACCGGGCGCGAGGAGACGATCCCGCATGTCGTGCAGCGCTCCGAGGGGCCGAAGAGAAAGGTGGTGGTGGTGGGCGCGGGTCCGGGCGGCCTCGAGGCGGCGCGGGTGGCGGGCGAGCGGGGGCACGAGGTGGTGGTGCTGGAGGCCGCCGCGAAGCCGGGGGGACAGGTCGTGCTCGCCGCCGCGCTCAGGCGCCGGCGCGAGGTGATGGGGATCGTCGACTGGCGGGTGAGCGAATGCGAAAGGCTCGGCGTCGCCTTCCGCTACAATGTGCTCGCGGAAGCGGACGACGTGCGGGCGCTTTCGCCCGACGTGGTCGTGGTCGCGACCGGAGGCGCGCCGAATCTCGGCTTCCTCGATTCCGGCGCCGAATTCGCAACGACAAGCTGGGACCTGCTCTCGGGCGCCGCGCGGCTAGGCGGCGAAGTGATCGTCTATGACGACAACGGCGCCCATCCCGGGTTGACCGCCGCCGAGTTCGTCGCCGAATTGGGGGCGAGGCTCGAGATAGTCACGCCGGAACGCATGCTTGCCCCCGATGTGGGCGGCACGAGCTTCCCGCCTTACTTTCGCGCCTTCAGCCGCGTCGACGCCAAAATCACCCTCAACCTCAGGCTCGAGCAGGTCGCCCGCCGCGGCAACCGGGTCGTCGGAATCTTTCTCGACGAATACGGCAAGCGGCGAGTCGAAAAGGAGGCCGACATGATCGTCGTCGAGCACGGCGCCGTCCCGCTCGACGACCTCTATTTCGAACTCAAGCCGGGCTCTCTCAATCTCGGCGCGGTCGATTATACGGCGATGATCGCCGGGCGGCCGCAGACGGTGGTGAAAAATCCCGCCGGCGCGTATCGCCTGTTCCGGGTCGGGGACGCGGTCGCGAGCCGCAACATTCACGCAGCGGTCTATGACGCGATCCGGCTGATGAAGGACGCCTGATGGCGCTGAATTTGATCACCGACGTCGAGGGCGTGCGCGTCGGATCGGCGGACGATGCGCGGCTGGCCTCCGGCGTCACCGCGATCCTGTTCGACGAGCCGGCTCTCGCCTCGATCGCGATCAACGGCGGGGCGCCCGCTCTGCGCGACGCGGCGCTGCTCGAGCCGGAAATGACCATCGAGCGGGTCGACGGTTTCGTTCTCTCCGGGGGATCGGCCTTCGGCCTCGACGCGGCGGGCGGGACGATGGCCTTTCTCGCGGAAATCGGGCGCGGCTTCGAGCACCGCGGAGCGCGGGTTCCGATTGTGCCGGGCGCGAGCCTGTTCGATCTCCTGAACGGCGGCGACAAGGCGTGGGGTCGCCGATGCCCGTACTGGGACATGGGGCTAAGGGCCGCATCGTCCGCGGCTCGCGAATTCAAGCTTGGCTCCGAGGGCGCCGGTTTTGGCGCGACCACCTACGATCTCAAAGGGGGTCTCGGCTCCGCGAGCGCCGTGACCTCGGGCGGCTTTCGGGTTGGCGCGCTGGTCGCCGTCAATTCGGTCGGGCGGGCGACGCGGGGCGAAAGCCTGCATTTCTGGGCCGCCCCTTATGAGCGGAAAAGCGAATTCGGCGGACTCGGCTTCGGGCCCATGCATATCGACGACCATTTGACCATGCGCCTCAAGTCCGACACGCCCTCCAGCACCGACCTCATGGTCGTCGCGACCGATGCGGCCTTAACGGTCACGCAGCTCAAGCGCGTCGCGACGATGGCCCAGGACGGCTGCGCGCTGGCGCTGCGTCCCGCCCATGCGCCGATGGACAATGACGTGGTCTTCGCCGCGGCGACGGCGCGGGCAAGCGCCGCCCCCGACCTTCGCGACCTGACCGAGATCGGCATGCTCTCCGCCGAATGTGTCGCACGGGCGATCGCGCGCGGCGTCTACGAGGCTTCGCCATTGTCCGTTCCGGGAGCGCAGCCGTCGTGGCGGCAGCGCCAGGCGATGCATTCGACGGGGAGATGAAATCGCGCCGAGCCTTCTGCCGGCTTCTATTTGTCATCCCTTCGTCTCGCTTGCCGCCTCGTCGAAAAAGGGCGCAGGATGAAATGCCATGGGGACTTCTTCGCCGCCCGGCCTGCGTCGATTGCGCCTCAAACCTGAAGATTGCGCCCCGGCGGACCTGTTCGCCAAATGGCGCGGCGCGCTCGGCGAGGTATTCGAAGTCCGCGCGACTCCTTCCGAGATCGCGGCGTTTCGGGGCGAGATCGATGTCCATGCCTCGGCGCGCTACGTGCTCAGCGCAAGCCGGCATTCCCCATTGTCGTTCGTTCGGCCCTGCGCAAGCAAAGGCAACGAACGGTTCGCGATCTCATTGCAGATCGACGGCTCCGCGACCGGGCTCGCGGGCGACGGCCCAATGCGGGCCGAGCCAGGCGACGTAACGTTCATCGACCTCACGCAGGCGCTTGCCGTGCGGGAATCGGCGCCGGAAGGATTTGTTGGCGGGGTGACGCTTTGGACGGCGCGCGAGAGGATTTTGCCTCTGGTCCCGGACGAAACCGCGCTGCACGGCCTGGTGCTCAAGGCCGATCAGCCCGCAGGCGCGGTGATCGGAGCGACGCTGAGGGCCTTCGCGAAGACGGTTTCGGACATGCGGCTCGCCGATTTCGACGCGCTCGCCGACGGGCTTACCGCGCTCGCCGCGAAATCGGCCGCGCCGTCTGTCCGCCGGGATGGCGCCGCGGCTTCTCCGCCGCTGGCGACCTTCGTCACGGTCCGGCGCTATATCGATCGCAGCCTCGCTTCGCCTGATCTCAGCGCCGAGAAGGTGGCGGCCGAGTTTCACATGTCGCGAGCCTCGCTCTATCGCCTGTGCGAACCGGCGGGCGGCGTCGCCAGATATATTCGCAAGGCGCGCTTGAGCCGGGCGTTCCAAGAGATCGCCGCGCCGGAAGTCTCCAATCGCCGGATCGGCGAAATCGCCGCTGGGGTCGGGTTCAGGAACGTGAGCGCCTTCAGCCGCATGTTCCACGAAGCCTACGGTCTGACGCCCGGGGAAGCGCGCAGCCAGGCGCGCAAGGCCGTGGCCAGGCCTGAATACGCCGTGCCCGCCGAGCCCGGCGAGTCGCTCTCGCGCTGGCTCGAGGCCCTCGCGGCTTGAGCCCAGGCCTGATCGGGCCCTTGCCTCGCCCGGCCATCGGATCGTGATCGAAGAAAGCCCCGCCTCCAGGTGTTTTCCGTTGGCCGCGCCCGTCGGGGCGTGGCCTGAAGCGAGACGATGGCGCGCCCTTTAAGGCGCGGAGTTCGGAGGCGGAAAATGCGCAGATTCTCAAGGGCGACCGCGCTCGCCGCATCGATGATGGCGCTCGTCTCCGCGAGCCCGTCATCGGCTTTCGCAACCTACCACCGAGGAGGTTTCCACGGAGGCTTTGGCGGTTTCTATGGAGGCATGGGAGGCTTCCACGGAGGCTTTGGCGGCTTCCATCCAAGCTTCTATTCGGGCTTTGCCGGCCTCCATCCCGGGTTTCACCCATTCTTCGGGGGCCGGCGGGCTTTCTTCTTCCATCACCACCGCGTCTTCCCCAATACCGTGTTCGTCAACGGCACCGTGGTCGGCGGCGGATGGTGGGGCGGGTGGGGCGGCTGCTGGAGCTACCGCCCGGTGTATGACGCCTCCGGCGTCTATCTTGGCTACAGCTACGTCTACATTTGCTATTGAACGCGGCCTCCGGCGGGATTTAGGCCAGGCAAGGCGCCGCGCCTTGCGGCGCCCTCGCCGTTCCCGTATCGGACCCGGCGAAGGGGCGCGCGGGCGCACGTGCGCCCGCGTGCCCAACCCCTGCCTCCAAGGCCGCATGACCTCAGCCCCCCGACTCCGCCGCCTGACCAGCCCCAGGGATCTTATCGAGTCTGGGCTGGCCGAACCGGCGCGGCTCGCCGAACTCGAGGCGATCGCAGGCCGCTACGCGATCTCCCTCACCCCGGCGCTCGCCGCGCTCATCGAGCCCGGCGATCCCGCGGACCCGATCGCGCGCCAGTTCATACCGAGCGCGCGCGAACTCATCCGCGATCCCGCCGAGCGCGACGATCCGATCGGCGATGACGCCATGAGCCCCGTCAAGGGCCTCGTGCATCGCTATCCCGACAGAGTGCTGATCAAGCTGGTCGCGGTTTGCGCTGTTTATTGCCGCTTCTGTTTCCGCCGCGAGCGGGTAGGGCCGGGGTCCGGGGCGCTCGGCGCGGCCGACTTCGCCGCGGCGCTCGACTATGTGCGCGACCGTCCCGGGATTTGGGAGGTGATATTGACCGGCGGCGATCCGCTGACGCTCGCGCCGCGCCGGATCGCCGAGGCGACTGAGGCGCTGGCCGCGATCGAGCACGTGAAGGTGCTCCGCTGGCATACACGCCTGCCGGTCGCCGCCCCGGAGCGGATAACGAAGGCGATGGCGCGCGCGCTTCACGCCGAAGGGAAGACGACGGTCGTCGCGGTGCACGCCAACCATCCGCGCGAACTGAGCGCAAGCGCCCGCGCCGCATGCCGGCGCCTCGCCGCGGCGGGCGCGATGCTGGTCAGCCAGAGCGTCCTTCTGAAGGGCGTCAACGACGACGAGGATACGCTCGCCGGGCTCATGCGGGCATTCGTCGAGGCGGGAGTGAAGCCCTACTATATCCATCACGGCGATCTCGCGCCCGGCACCGCGCACTGGCGGACGTCGATCGCCAGGGGCCAGGAGCTGATGCGGGCGTTGCGCGCCCGCCTCTCCGGGCTGGCGACGCCAGCTTACATGCTCGATATTCCCGGCGGACGGGGCAAGGTTCCGATCGGGCCGCAATGGATTCGGAGCGGCGACGCCGGAGAGCATGTCGTCACGGACCCCCGGGGAGCCCAGCACGTCTACGCCGATCGGCTAAGCGCCGAGCGATAGATCTGGCCGGCGCGCGACGCCGGCGTTCAGGGGCCGACGAACTGAGTGAGTTCCGGGCCGTCGCCCGCGGCTTCGCTCGCCGCCACGCTGCCCGCGGCAAGGGGATAGAGGATGGCGAATCCGGCGGCGTAAACAAGCAGCGCGACCAGCAGGACTGCCGTCTTGATGGCCTGCGCGGACGGCGCCGCGGGCGCGGAATTATCAAAGCTAAGCCCCTTCTCGACCTGGGTCATGGATGCGATCTCCTCTTGAACCGGCGCCTTGGCGAATGGCGAAGCCGATTGGCGGGACCTTGCCTGACTTCGCCTCATCCGGACCGCCGCGCGCGACGATCGGGGGATTTGGCCATGATCCCCGCCGGGCGCAGTGACGCGGCTCACAGTTCAGATTTTGGCCAGAGCCCGCCAGCTCCTCGATCGCGAAGCTGGCAGGCTCCATGTTCCTTTGATCGCACGTGGCTCTTGCGAAAAACGGCTTCCCCTTTTCCGCGAGCTGCGCTCTAAGAGCGCTTGTGTGAGGGGCGCAAGCTCGGGGGAAGCGGCCGGCTCAGGCATGATCATCGCCATCGACGGGCCCGCGGCCTCGGGCAAAGGCACGATCGCGCGCCGGGTCGCCGCGCACTACCGGCTGCCGCATCTCGACACCGGCCTCCTCTACCGCGCGGTCGCCGCCGCTCTCCTCGCCGAGGACCGCGATCTCTACGATGAAGCCGCGGCGGTCGCCGCCGCCCGGGGGCTCGGCCTCACCGATTTCGTCGACGCGACCCTGCGCACGCGGCAAATGGGCGAGGCGGCGTCCGTGGTTGCCGCAATGCCTCGCGTGCGCGCCGCGCTGATCGACGCGCAGCGCGCTTTCGCAAGCAGGCCGGGCGGAGCGGTGCTCGACGGCCGGGACATCGGCACGGTGATTTGTCCCGGCGCCGAGGTGAAGATCTTCGTTACCGCCAGCGCGGCCCAGCGGGCGCAGCGGCGCGCGCTCGAACTGATCCAGCGCGGCGAAAAGGCCGACTACCAGGCGATCTTGGCCGATATCATCCGCCGCGACGCCCGCGATTCAACCCGGGACGCGGCGCCTTTGCGCCCGGCCGACGAAGCGGTGGTGCTGGACACAACCCATCTCGGCATTGACGCCGCCTCCGCCGAAGCGATTCGGATCGTCGAGGCGGCTCGGATCAGGGTTTAGCGCATGCTGCGATTCGGTCGAATCGCAGGTCGTCCCCTCTCCGCGCAAGCGGGGCGAGAGGGTTCCGGCGCGGCGATCCCAGCAGAGTGCAGCGCGCGCTACCGACCCGTCGCCGCCAGTTAGGCGGCGGCGTGCTGGGCGATGCGGCTCTGCGTCGCGCGCAGCCTCTCGATCGCCCCCTCGATCTCGCTGCGCTGGCGCTCCAGGTGGCTGATCTGGGTGACGATCTGCTGCGGATTGAGCTGATCTTCGAGATCCGTTGTTTCGCTCGTCCCCTTGCCGCCGATCAAATCCTGGATTTCGGTGAGGGTGAAGCCGAGCTTCTTCCCCTTGAGGATCATCTCCATCCGCATGCGGTCGGTCGCCCGATAATACCGGGCGTTGCCTTCGCGGCGAGGCTTGATGAGGCCGCGGTCCTCATAGAACCTGAGCGTCCGCAGGCTGACGCCAAACAGGCGCGACATCTGGCTGATGGTCAATTCCGGCTGCGCCGAATCGAGCGCAATCTGGCCTTCTTCTTCGAGCAACGCGCCCGAAACACCAGCGGAAGGCTGAGATAAAGACGACATCCTGTTCATGGCCTCTCCTTTCGTCGGCGCCGTTGCGTTCGCGCCTCAATGACTCGCGCGCCCTTGCGCGATTCGAATCACTATCGCCTAACGGCGTGAAAATGCAACTGATAGTTGCTGCAACTTAATACACAACTTTGGGGGGCCAGGCCGCGCTCCCACAGCCCGTCCAGAGACGGGTGTCCTTCCGGACGCCCTATGAACCCCCCGGCCGCGAAGAGCGCCCTTAACCGTTTCTTCACCACGACGCCCGACAGAGTTGAGGCGCGACGCCGCCTCCGCTCTCCAGGGCGATTCGCGGCCCCCGAGCTTGTGGTCGAGGACATGAACAGAGCCGTGGCGTGGACGATCGCGGGCGTGAGCCGGCGGACCCGCGACGCCGCCGTGGAGGCGGCCCGCCGCTCCGGCATGGGCCTTGACGACTGGCTCGATGAAGCCATCGCCGGCCACGCGGGACTGGATCCGCGCGCTGAGCCTAGCGACGACGAAGCTCTGGACGACCGGCTCGATGCGGCGGCTCATCGGCTCGAGCGCATCGCGCGAGGGCAGGCGCCCGCTGAGGCGCCGCGCGCACCACAAATCCCGGGGGCCCTCGATTCCGTGATCGAGCGCTTTGGGATGAGGCTCGGGCGGGCCGAAGCGCAGGCCGCGCGCGCGTTTGAATCGGTCGCCCAAATCCTGGAGCGCGACACGGCGGCGCGGGATGGCGACCGGCGCGCGCTGATCGAGGCGGTTCGAGGGCTCCAGTCGATTCGGGCGGGCTTGCGCGCCTCCGCTTCCGCGGGCGAGGCTCGCGGCGGCGGCCACGCACCGGCGCCCGCGCCGGACGGAAAGGCGCCGTTCGATCTCAAGGCCGCGGTGTCGCAAATCGCCATGCGCCGCCACGAGCTCGAGGCCAGCGCAGGCCGCGGCGCGCCCGGCCCTGCCCCGGGGGACCAGCCAACCGTCGTACCCGGCGCGTCCTGGCCCGCCGGCGCCAACGCTCAGCCGGCGGTCGCGCGATTGTTGCTCGACGACGTTCGGGCGCTCTCGGCGAAGCTCGACGCCATGCGCCGCGAGCGCACCCAGGAGACAGACCAGGCGAAAGCCCAGGCGAGCGTCTCCGCCGTCGATCTCGGCGCCATGCGGGCCGAGATCGACGCCATGCGGCGGAGCCTTGCCGATCTCGCGCCGCGCAACGCCGTCGTTGCGCTCGAGGGCGCCATCCGCGATCTCGTGGAGCGGGTGGAGATGCTGCGCCAGAGCGGTCAGGCCGAGTCGATGCTTGCTCCGCTCGAGGCGATGGCCGCGGAATTCCGAGCCGCTTTGAAGGCGCATGACCCGCAAGCGGCGGCCGCCGGGCTCGAACGCGAGATCCGCGCGATCGGCGGCAAGATCGACAGCCTCGGGGCGAGGGCGATCGATCCCGAGACGTTCGAACGCATCCGGCGGCAAACCGAAGAGGCGCGGGGTCTCCTCGCCTCGGCCGCGCTGCGCACGGCGCCGCTCGAACGGCTGGAGCGGCAAGTCGGCGAACTGGCCGATCGGGTCGAGCGGCTCGGCGCTAGCCCCGTTCCGCACTTCGAATCCGCCGAGATGGCCGCGCTGCTCGCCGAGGCCTGCCGACAGATCGAACGGTCCACGCCGCCTGCGGCGCTCGCCTCGATCGAGAAGCGCCTGGAAGAGATCGCAACGCGGCTCGATCAGGAAATCGCTCGCCCGAGCGCTTCCGTGGCGATCGATCCGGAGCCGTTCGAGGATCTCGCGCGCCGGATCGACAGCGTCCAGCGATCTCTGGAGACGCTTCCGCCGGCGACCGTCGACATGCGCCCCATCGAAAAGCTTTTGCGCGAGTTCGACGCCGGCTCCCGAATCAAGGCGGGTCTCGCCCCGGTCGATCTCAATCCGGTCGAGACGCTCATCCGCTCGCTCGAGGCGAAATTCGAGGCGAGCGCCAATGCGCCCGTCGATCGGGAGGTCGTTGAACAGGTCGCCGATGCGGTCGCTCGCCGCCTCGACGACGCGGGGGCCCGGCAAGCCGGCCTGGACGCGGTCGCCCATCGGGTCGAGACGATCAACGATCGCATCGACCGGCTCGCGGCAAAGGCGACGGCCAGCGATCCAGGTCCGGTCCTGCGGGAGCTCATCGAAAAGCTGCGCGAGGCCGAGAAGGCCGAGAGCGCGTCCGCGCTGGAGACCTCGGCCGCGGTCCATGCCGCGCTCGACGCGCATTTGTCCGAACTCAGAGCCGAACAGGCGAGCGCGGACAACCGCACGCAATCGCGTTTCTCCGATCTGCAGAGGGTTCTCGAGACCCTGACCACGCGCCTCGCCAGCATCGAGACCGAGCTTGCGGCCGAAGATGTCGATGAGGCGCTGCGGCCGCCGGCGAGACCCGCGCGCCTCGCCCCGTCCATGAACGCCACGGCGCCGGGGGAGGCCAAGGGTCCGGAAGCCACGCCCGGACGCGGGGCCCAGCCGGGCGCTCCCGCGGCGCCGTCTCAATCCGCCGACAGCGAGGACGTGCTCATCGAACCCGGAGCGGGCGCGCCAGAGCGGGCGGGCGAAGCCCGTGAACCCGCGCCGGCGATCTCGCCGCGGACCAGTCCGGCCGTCAGCGTCCACATCGCCGCCGCCCGCCGGGCCGCGCAGGCGGCGGTCGCGGAAACGGGCGCGGCGCCGATGAGCGGCGGCGTCCGGATCCTGACCGGCGCCGAGCGGGCGCCGTTCGCCGCGCGCGGCGTTGAGACCGCAAGGGCCTTCTACGCCAGTCACAAGCGCACCGTGCTGTTCTGCGTCGCGATCGCGGTCGCGGCGACGCTGGCGGTCAGAATGGCCGGCGTACGCGCCCCGTTTCTGCAGCGCTCCGAACTGGATGGACAAGCCGTCAACACCGCCAGGACCGATGCGTCGAAGGACATGCCCGCGGATCACGCCGGCGGCGCCAGGCCCGGCGGCAAAGCGATCGACGTTTCGCCGACCGGCTCGATCGCTGAACCGCCGGTCAAGCCCGACGCGCCCGATCTTGCGCCGGAGGGCAGACCATCGGCCAGCGCGCTCCCGCTCGCGATCCCCCCTGAGATTCCCTCGTCTCTGCGCGACGCCGTCGCCGCCGGCGAGCCGAATGCGCAATATGAGCTCGCGACCCGCCTCGTCGATGGCCGGGGACTGCCCAAGGATCAGACGGCGGCCGCCCGCTGGTTCGAGCGCGCTGCCCAGGCCGGCCTCGCGCCGGCGCAATATCGGCTGGGGGCCATGTATGAGAAGGGAATCGGCGTCAACCGCAACCCAGCCGCCGCGAAGAGCTGGTACCTCAGGGCGGCCGAGGCAGGCAACGCCCGGGCCGCGCACAATCTCGCGGTCATGGCCGCCGACCCGGGAAGCGGAGAAGCGAACTACCTCCAGGCGGCGAAATGGTTCCGCAAGGCGGCCGAATTCGGCGTCCGCGACAGCCAGTACAATCTCGCGATCCTCTACGCGCGCGGGCTTGGGGTCGAAAAGGACCTCGGCCAGTCGTTCCTGTGGTTTTCGCTTGCGGCTCAGGGGGGCGATCAGGACGCCGCCAGGAAGCGCGACGAGATCGCCGGCCAGATGGACCCGGCCTCGCTCGCTTCCGCCGTCGGGGCGCTGATGAAATTCAAACCCATCAAGCCCGATCCGGCGGCGAACGAGGTCGCGGCCCCGGCGGGGGGATGGAACGCCATGCCGGGCTCGCTCGGTCAATCTCCGGCCGACGTCGCTCGGCCTTAAAGCGCCTCTTTGACCGGGACGGCGAGCGGGGCGATGATCCGTTCATCGCCTTCCGCGTTCCCGTCACAAAGCTCGAGCCTTGCCGCAAGGACCACCTCACTTCCCAGCTCACCCTGGCCGGCCCCGGCTTCGCCTGCGCCTTCTCGGGCTCACCGACCTCCACGCCAACCTCTATCCTTACGACTATTATCGCGATCGCCCTGACAATGCGGTCGGCCTCGCGCGCGCCGCGTCTTTGATCGCTAAGGCCCGCAGAGAGGCGCCCAACTGCCTTTTGTTCGACAACGGCGACAGTCTTCAGGGGACGCCTCTCGGCGATTTCGCCGCCCAGGCGATCATTGCGGACCCGAAGGCGGTTCACCCCGTCATAGCCGCCATGAATGCGCTGGACTATGACGCCGCGACGCTTGGGAACCACGATTTCAACTATGGCCTCGAGGCGCTCGGGCGCGCTTACCAGCAAGCCCGATTTCCGGTCGTCTGCTGCAATGTGCGCAAAAGCGACGGCTCGCCCTTCCTTCCGCCTTCGATCGTGATCGAGCGCGCCTTCCTCGACGAGTCCGGAACGCCGCAGCGGCTCAAAGTGGGCGTGATCGGGGTCGCGCCGCCCCAAATCGCCCAATGGGACGAGGCCCATGTTCGCGGACGGTTGACTGTTCTCGACATCGTCGAAGCGGCGCGCGCGGAACTTGGCGAACTCAAGGGCCGCGTCGATCTGGTCGTCGTGCTCTGTCACTCCGGGATTTCCCGGCGCGCCTCATGTCGAGAGGAGGATGAACTCGATCGGAAGCGCCATCGCGAGGACCCCCGGGTCTTGGCCCGGGGGGACGCGGCGATCCAGGAGTCACCGGGCGTCCTACGCTCCCCTGGATCGCCACGCCCTCGCTTTGCTCGGGCTGGCGATGACGGCTTGGGATCAACCTCTAATCCGCCCGCTCCGGGTGAGGAAAATGCTGCTCTCAACCTCGCCAGCCTGGACGGAATCGATGCGCTGATCCTCGGCCATCAGCACCTGCTTTTTCCGGGCGAGGATTTCGTCGGGATTCCCGGCGTCGACACGGAGCGCGGAACGATCCACGG
>DATGHB010000441.1:0-4504 GCA_035308265.1 Roseiarcus sp. | reverse complement strand
GCCTCGCACTGGGTCGGATTGATCTTGCCCGGCATGATCGATGAGCCGGGCTCGTTTTCAGGAATCTTGAGCTCGCCGATGCCCGCGCGCGGCCCGCTGGCGTAGAGGCGGACGTCGTTGGCGATCTTCATGGCGACGCCCGCCAGCGTGCGCAGCGCCGCACTGACGTTCACCATCGCGTCGTCCGCCGACAGGGCGGCGAACTTGTTGCGCGCCGAGGTGAACGGCTGGCCGGTCTCCTCCGCGAGCTTGCGTGCGACCGTCTCGCCGAAGCGCGGGTCGGCGTTGAGGCCCGTTCCGACCGCCGTTCCGCCGATCGCCAGCGGCATCAGCCCCTCGCAGGCGCGCCTGACCGTCGCGATCGCGTGGTCGAGTTGCGCCACCCAGCCCGAGATCGCCTGGCCCAGGGTCAAGGGCGTCGCGTCCTGCAGATGCGTGCGGCCGACCATCACGATATCGGAAAAGGCCTTCGCCTTGGCCTCGAGCGTATCGCGCAAGCCGGCGACCGCCGGCAGGAGCGCCGTCCCGATCTCCGCCGCCGTGGCGACATGCATGACCGTCGGGAAGACGTCGTTCGAGGACTGGCTGTGATTGACGTCGTCGTTCGGATGGATCGGCTTCTTCGACCCGACGACGCCGCCCACGATCTGAATGGCCCGGTTGGCGATCACCTCGTTGGCGTTCATGTTGGACTGGGTGCCCGACCCGGTCTGGAACACGACCAGCGGGAACTCGCGGTCGAGCTTGCCGTCGATGACCTCCTGAGCCGCGCGCACGATGAGATCGACCTTGTCCCTGGGCAATTGCTTAAGTTCGAGATTGGCCAGCGCCGCGCATTTCTTTAAGAGGCCGAAGGCGCGGACGACCGGGCGGCTCCAGCGATGCCGCTCGATTCCGATGACGAAATTTTGGCGCGAGCGCTCGGTCTGGGCGCCCCACAGATGCTCCGCCGGCACGCGCACCTCGCCGAGCGCGTCCTTCTCGACGCGCCATTTGTCCTTGTCCGCCGATCCGTCCGTCATCGTTCCCTTCTCCGGGGTGGCCCAGGCGAAAGCAAGGCGCCTTGCTCCCACCGCCCCCCTTCTCTATAAGCCAGCGCCTCGCGCCGGTATCCGACACCCCTGGAGGCAGGGCGCGACCGACATAAAGGACATCATCATGGCAGCGATCAAGCAACTCGCGGCCGTGGCGCGCAGCGGGACAGGCAAGGGGGCCGCCCGCTCCGTTCGTCGCGAAGGCCGCATTCCCGCCGTCATCTATGGCGGCGGCGTCAAGCCCGAGCCGATCTCGGTCGACTACAAGGAAGTCAACAAGTTCATCTATGCCGGCCACTTTCTGACCTCGATCTTCGAACTCGAACTCGACGGGCGCAAGGAGCGGGTGCTGCCGCGCGACTATCAGCTCGACGTGGTCGCCGACCGCCCGGTTCATGTCGATTTCCTGAGGCTTTCGCCGGGATCGCGGGTGCGCATCGGGGTGCCGGTGCACGTGGTCAATCGCGAGGCTTCGCCGGGGTTGAAGAAGGGCGGAGCAGTCAATCTCGTGCTGCACAATGTCGAGGTGATGGCGCCCGCCGACGCCATTCCGGAATCGATCACCATCGATCTCACCGGCCTCGATTTCCATGACTCGGTCCATGTGTCGGCGATCAAGCTGCCGGAAGGGTGCCGGCCGGTCAGCGCCAGGGCCGATTTCACGGTGGTGACGATCGTGCCCCCGACGGTCATGGCCGAGGAGACGCCGACCGCCGCGGCGACGACGGCGGCCGCGCCTGCAGCGCCCGGGGCCCCGGGCGCCGCCGCTGCGGCCGCGCCCGGCGCTCCGGCCAAGGCCGAGGCCGGCAAGGCCGCCGCGCCCGCGGCCGGCGCTCCCGCCAAGGCCGAGACCGGCAAGGGCAAGAGGTAGCGGCCCGGGCGCGCCGGTCGGGGCGCCGGCCGCCCGGCCGCGGCGAGAGCGGCGAAGCGGCGCCCAGGGGCCGCGCGTCACGCCGATCGGTGGAACCCCCATTGCTCATCATCGCGGGACTCGGCAATCCGGGCGCGCACTACGCACGCAACCGCCACAACATTGGCTTCATGGCGATTGACGCCATCGCCGGAGGGCGCAGGTTCGGCCCGTTTCGCGCCCGCTGGCAGGGCCTCGCGGCCGAGGGCCTGATCGGCGAAACCCGGGTGATGCTGCTCAAGCCGCAGACTTACATGAACGATTCCGGGCGCAGCGTCGGCGACGCGCTGCGCTACATGAAGCTGGATTTGAGCGCGCTCGTCGTCGTCCACGACGAACTCGATCTCGCGCCGGCCAAGGTGAGGGTCAAGGTCGGCGGCGGCGACGCCGGCCACAATGGCCTGCGCTCGATCACCGCCCACCTCGGGCCCGACTATAAGCGGGTCAGGATCGGCATCGGCCATCCCGGCGACAAGGCGCTGGTCCAGCCTTATGTCCTCAGCGACTTCGCGAAATCCGAGGCCGGCTGGGTCGGGGCGGTCGTCCATGCGATCGCCGAGGCCTCGCCCTTGCTGGCCGCGGGTCAGGACGCGAGCTTCCAGAACAGGATTCATCTCACGATGGAGGCGGCGGGCTTCGGCGAGAAGCCGGGGGCGTGACGTTCCAAGTCTTCTTCACGGATTCGAAACCCGGCCGAATTACAACAGGCGTAGGCTGGATTTAACCGAAGGGCCATTCCGTGCGCAACTTCGTCTTGGCTTCGCTTCTTCTGGGATTGATGGCCGGCATGGGTGGGGCCGACGCTGAGGCGTCGGACCGGATCTCCGTGCCGGTTTCGGGGCTTCGCAACGACGACGGCGTCGTGCGCTGCGGGCTTTACGCCGGGGCAGCGGCCTTCCCCAAAGCCGGCGAGGAGAGCCGAGGCGTCGTCGCTAAAATCAAAGGGGGGCAGGCGACCTGCGTCTTCAGCGGCTTGAAGCCGGGGACCTATGCGGTCGCGGCGTTCCACGCCGAGAGGAACGAGACGCGCATGCAATATGGCCTTTTCGGCAAACCGAAGGAAGGCTACGGATTCTCCCGCAATCCACCCTCGAATATGGGCGCGCCGGCGTTCTCGGCAGCTGCTTTCGACTATGCCGGCGGCGCCCAGACGGTCCCGATCAGGCTGACCTACTGAGCCGCACGGGCGCCGATCGACGCCTGCCATGAGCGCAGGCCGCCGACAATGCGTCCGTCTGATCGAGGCGGGCGTCGGCCGTCCTCTTTACAATACAATTCGTTAAGCATAAATTCACAAACTTTTAAGGCGCTCTGCGTAGCCTTGCGCGCGAGAGGGGATTTCGATGCGCCGCATGGTCACCACCGCGTTGTCGCTGCTTGCGCTCAACGGCCTGGCGCTCGCGGCCGACCTGCCCCCGCCGCCGCCCCTGCCGGTTGAGGACCTGCCGCTATGGACCGGATTTTACGCCGGGCTCAATGTCGGGGGCGGCTTCGGCTCGAGCCGCAACGCCTTCAATATCGCGGGATTTGGGCTTCCGTCCTTTGAGACGCAGTTTGCGGGCGCCGTCGGCGGCGCCGAGGCTGGCTACAACTGGGAGACCGGTCCGTGGGTCGTCGGGCTCGAAGCCAGCTTCGAGGGGAGCGGGCTGAGCGGCGCGCGCACGGCGCCGTGCCTTCCGCCTTTTTGCGGGGCGCTGACGGCGAGCTATGAGCAGAAGCTTGACTGGTTCGGAACGCTGCGGCCGAGGCTCGGCTATGCGGTCGGGAACTGGCTCCTTTACGCCACCGGAGGGGGCGCGCTCGGAGAGGTCGGCGCCGACGCGACCGCGTCGGCCGGCTCGTTCACGGCCACCGACAGGCGCAGCCAGACCCGCGCGGGCTGGACAGCCGGCGGCGGCGTCGAGGTCGAGCTTGCGCACAACTGGAGCGCGCGGATCGAATATCTTCATGTCGATCTGGGCAGCGGCGCGACGACCTATCTTTCCTACCCGCCGATCTCGAATGCGTCGCGGGTCAGCGCGAATGTGTTCACCGCCGGCGTGAACTACCACTTCTGACGGGAATGCAGCGACCCTTTCAGCTCCCCCCTTTCGCTGATTTGGTCTCGAGGAGATTGTCGCCCTGGCAAAGGTTCTTGTCAGGGCCCCTTCTCGATTTCACGCCGAATCTCGTCCTCCGAAATCGGCCTCCGGTGGAACACGGTCCAATAATGCAGCCCGAGCCCGACCCCCCACCCGAGAATCGGCCAGATCGGCCAGAAATCCGACCCGGAACCATGCCGGTGGTTGGCGTATCCGGGCCCGGTTAGCGCCCAGACAGCAATGAGCAGAAGGTTGACGGCGACATAGACCGTCGCGTGGACCTCGAAGCCGCGCTTCGCGTGGATACGTTTGATCGCTGCCTGTTGATCGGCCGACGCTGCCCAATGCAGAGGCTTCTCTGGCGATGGCGCTGCTGAAGGCGGAGGCTGCGCTCGCGCCTGCGCCGGCCGACCGACTTCGAGCGAGTAGACGTGGATCGGCTCGGCGATGTTCTTCAATCGGGTTGCGCCAAGGTCGGT
>DATGHB010000440.1:0-6282 GCA_035308265.1 Roseiarcus sp. | reverse complement strand
GCTCACAGAATCGAGCGATCGATGGCGCGTTCCGCCTCGGCGATGCTCTCGGGTCGCCCGACATGCACCCAAAGCCCGTCGAGGCGAACGCCGTAGAGGCGGCCTTGCGCCGCCGCGGCGTGAAAGTAGGGCGCGAGCCGGAAGACCTCCGCCGCCTCGCTTGTGAACAGCTCAGGCTTGACGATTCCGACCCCGGTATAGACGAACGGGGCGACCTGGCGCGGCTCACGCGGCTCGAGCCGTCCATCATGGCTCATGACGAAATCGCCCGGCCAGTCGACGCCGACCGCGCCCGCGCCGGCCGCGACCAGGAGCAGGATGTCCATCGCATGCGCATCGAACGCGCGGGCGAGGCGGGCGATATTCGACCTCGGCCCCTCGATCCAGAAGGCGTCGGTGTTTGAGATCAGGAACGGATCGGCGCCGATCATCGAGAGCGCACGCTTGATCCCGCCGCCCTGGTCGAGCAGCTTCGACCGCTCATCCGAGATCAGGATTTTCGGCGCGCGCCGCTTGGCGAGATGCGCTTCGATCTGATCGGCGAGCCAGTGCACGTTGACGATCGCCCGCTCGACGCCGCTCTCGGCGAGGCGGTCGAGACAATGATCGATCAGCGTCTTGCCGCGAATCTCGATGAGGGGCTTGGGCAGCGTGTCGGTGATCGGCCGCATCCGCGTTCCGAGGCCGGCGGCGAACACCATGGCCGTCTTGGGAACGGGGCTCATCAGGGCCTCAGTAATCGGATTCCGGGGGGAGCGGACCGAGCGCCCGCGGCAAGTGATTCTGATACCAGAGCGCGAGCGGCTGAAGCAACGGATGGGCGAGGTTGCGCTTGAGGTAGCGCTCGATCCGCGGCAGGTGGCGCAGGTAGTCCGGCTTGCGGTCGCGTTTGTCGAGCCGGGCGAAGAGGCCGAGGATCTTGGTCGCACGCTGCGCGCCCATCGCCGCATAGGCGGCGGCGAAACGCTCGGGATCGAACGCGGGGTCGGCGGCCGTCCGGCGGCGCATGTAGAGCGCCGCCAGACGCATCTCCAGATCCTCCGGCACGTCGACGCGCGCGTCCTGCAGCAGCGACACGACATCGTAGGCGGGCGGGCCAATCACCGCGTCCTGAAAATCGATGAGCCCGATCCGTTTCAACCCCTGCCGGTCTGCCAGCCAATGCAGATTGGGCGAATGATAGTCGCGCAAAGTCCAGGTCGTGGGCTCAGCGAGGATCGGCTGAAGGAGGTCGCGCCAGATTCCCAGGAACTGCATGCGCGCGCCCGACGGCGGCGTAACCCTCGCGACCGCCGGCGCATACCAGTCGAGCGCGAGCTCGACCTCGACCAGCATCGCTTCGATGTCGTAGACTGGCGGCTCGTAGCAGTCCTCGCCAACTGGCAGCGTCGCCGGCAATTCGCGGCCGTGCAGATCGGCCAGAAGCGCGACCGCTGGGGCGTAGCGCGCTCCGTCCGGGAGCCCATGTTCGGCGATGGTGGCCGTGCCGAAATCCTCGATCAGCGCCAGGCCTTCGCCGATGCTGGCGGAGATGATGGCCGGCGCCGAATAGCCGAGGCTTCGCAATCCCTCGTCCATTGCGAGAAAAGCGCGGATGTCGGGCGAGAGCCTGGCGATCTCCGCATAGGACTTGCCGAAGCGCAGGATCGGCCCGTCACGCCGGGGCGGCAAGATCATCAGGATCGCGGTCTCGCCGGTCGGCCTCGTCAGCCGCTCATAGGCGCGGGTGGACGCGTCGCCCTGCAGGAATTCACGGCCAGCGTCGCCCCATCCGGCGCGCTCGATGAGCCGCGCGACGCCAAGCGCGAGGCTCAGGCGCGGAGCGACCCGGCCTTCGGCGCGCAAGGTCAGCAGGCGAAAGTCGGGACCGCGGCTCGGGTCAAACCGGATCGCGACCTCGAGACGGTCGGGAGGCAGGGCTTCGGCGACCTTTTCCGGCCATTCGACGATGGCGATCGCGTCGGCGACCGCTTCGTCCCAGCCGAGATTGCCGAGCTCCGTCGCGCCGCGCAGCCGGTAGAAATCGGCGTGGACGACCGGGCAGCGCGGCGCGTCGTAGACCTGCATCAGGGTGAAGGTCGGGCTGGGCGCCTCGAGCTCCGGCGATTGAGCGAGGGCGCGGATGAGGCTGCGGGCGAAGGCGGTCTTGCCTGCGCCGAGATCGCCTGTGAGGCCAACGAAGTCTCCCGGCTCAAGCCACGCCGCCTGGGCCGCGGCGATGGCCACGGTCGTCGCCTCGTCCGGCGCCTCGAAGCTCCAAACGCCCGCTTCCTCCTTCGCGCCGGCGAGCGCGCTCATGCCCGCTGCTGGGCCGCTCGCGACGCGGACGGCGCCAGCCGCGGGTTCACCGCCGCCGCCATCGAGTCGATCGGAAAGATGCAGGTGACTGTCGTGCCTTCGCCAGGCGCGGTGTCGATCAGCACTCGGCCCCCATGCAATTCCACCATGGCTCTCACGATCGATAGCCCAAGGCCGGGGCCGCGCTGCCGCGAGCCGTTGGGAAAGGTCTCGAACCGCTCGAACACGCGATCGATCATCTCGGGCGGGATGCCGCGCCCCCGGTCGCTGACCTTGAACACGATCTCTGGCCCACGGCGCATCGCCGCCAGGGTGACGGTCTGACCCGCTTCCGAATAGTTGATCGCGTTGGAGAGAAGATTGAATAACACCTGGCGCACGCGCCGGCCGTCGGCCTTGAGCGAGCCGACGCCGTCGGTCATGACGATGCGCAATTCGATCGCCGCTTCGCTCAGGCGATCCTGCACGCCGGACGCCGCGGCCCTCATCGCCTCGGCGACGTCGACGTCCTCGAGCTTGAGCTCCATCGCGCCCGCGTCGATCGACGCCAGGTCGAGAATGTCGTCGATGATGGCGAGCAGCGCATGCGATGAATTGGTGATGAAGCCGGCATATTCGAGCTGCTTCTCGTTGAGGGGGCCAGCGCGACCGCCGGCCAGAAGCTGGGTGAAGCCGATGATGTTGGTGAGCGGCGTGCGCAGCTCGTAGGAGACGTGGTTGACGAAATCGTTGCGCAGCTTTTCCGCGTCCACCAGCGCCTGGTTGCGCTCGGTCAGCGCCCGCTCGATGGTTACGCCCGCGGTTGCGTCGAGGAAGGTCATCAGCGTCGCGCCATCGGGCAGCGGCAGCGCGGCGCAATCGAGGATGAGCCCGTCGGCGCGCTCGATCCGCGCCGCCCGGCTTCGACGACGCTCGGGAAGATCGACGATCGCCGCCTTGAGCTCGTCGAACACCGTGGGATCGCGGCACAGCGGCCTTGCGACGCGCGCGATCTCCTCGATGTGCGGACGGTCGCGCAAGGCCGCCTCATCGAATCCCCATAGCTCGGCGAAGGCCGGGTTGAACAGCTTCATCCGCCCGTCGGCCCCGAACGCCGCCACGCCTTCCTTGAGCGCGTCGAGCGTCTCGCCCTGCACGCGGGTCAGCGCGTTGACCTGGGAAGCGAGCGCGTAGCTTTGCGTCGCGTCGTCGTAGAGATAGGTGACGCCGCCTTTCGGATTGGGGCTCACCACGACGCGGAGCGCCCGGCCGTCGGGCAGATGCCACACGGTTTCGCTCGGCTCGATCGCCTGGTAGGCGCTCAGTTGCACGGCCTTCCAGGCGCGGAAGTCCACCTGTTCAGGCAATTGCCGCTTGGCGCGCAGCCGATCGAGGATTTCGCCGTCGGTCGGCCGTTGGTCGAGGAAGGCAGGCTCGAGCGGCCAGATTTGCCGGTAGGCGGCGTTGTAAAGCGTCAGCCGCTTCGTCTTGTCGAAGATGGCGACCGCCGTCGACAGCCGATCGATCATCCGCGAATAGTCGTCCTCGTTGCGCTCCATGTCCGCTTTCAGCGCCACGATTTCGGAAACGTCGCGAGCGAGGCCCGCAGAGCCGCCTTCCGTGCGCGCCTCGACCGCGTCGAAGGTCAGGCGCTCGCCGCCGACCACCGCCGAGGCGCAACGCGTCCAGGCGCCAGTCTCGCTGACCGCCGCCGCCGCCTCGCGGCGCACCGCCGGATCGAACAACTCCCCGCCCGCATCGATCGCGGCCTCAGGGTCGGGCGCGTCGACGGCGCGGGCGTAAGGACGGTTGCACCACATGATCCGGCCGACGGCGTCGCGCGTCCATGCCGGCATGTCCGCCCGTTCGAGCGCGCGGCGCAAGCCGTTCAAAGCGCTCTCGGCCTGGGCAAATTCGTCGCGCAATCGCGCCAGCTGAAGCCGTTCGCCCGAGACGTCCCGGATGCGCATCACGGCTGCGCCCGACACCGGGCGCCCGTCGATCTCGAGATGGCGGCCGCGCAGACTTACCACAGCGGCGGCGAACGCTTCGCCGCGGCTAAGGAGTCGCTCGGTCGCCTCCTTGATCCTGGCCGCCTGGGCCGGATTGAGCCATGAGGCGAAGGCGAGCACGCGCGACGACAGCGGCGAATCGGCGATAAGGGCGAAGTCGCCCTCGATCGTCGGCTCCGCGTCCGGACGCTCCCAGGAGATGAGGACGTGCTGCTCGCTGTGCAGCATCAGCGAGGCGCGGTCGAGTTTGGCCTTGGTGCGCGCGATCTCCGTCTCGAGCTCGCGAACGCGGCGGGTCCAGATCCGCCGGCCGAACAGGTGAAGAACGGCGGTGATCGTCGCCAGCAGCATCAGCGACAGGATGACGAGGCCGGCGACATTGGCCTCGACCGCCGCCATATCGAACGCGGCCCTGGCGGGCGCGGTGAGCGATTGCGAGAGGTCCTGCGCGCAGGCCAGCGCGCCCGCGAGCAGGTAGAGCGCCAAGCCCGCGGCCGCCTTGGCGGCGCAGACCCTGCCGAGCTTTCGTGTCCGTCCGTCGATTCCGGAGCGCGCCCGCCCGCTGAACCCCCGCAACGAATCGCCTCCTCGAGAGCCCGGCGCCGATGTCTCGCGCGCGCCGGGTCGCCCGCCGACCCTTCCCTCGCAGGCAAGTCCGAATCAGCGTCTCAACAGGATTACGAAATGTTTGCCCGAAAGTCGTTAACCATGCTCGGCCAGCGCGAAGGATGGCCGGGAGGCCTGACGCTAGCGCTCGTGGCCCGGGGGTCGGCAGACGACAAGATATGGCGATTGGCTCCTGTCTCGCCGCCGCAGAGGCTCCACAATTGTTTAAATTTGTTTCGCTCTTAGCGCAGGAGGCCGAGGATGTCCTTGACGGCGTCCATGTTCGGCCGGGCGATGGCGCGCGCCTTCGCCGCCCCATCGCCCAAGACCTTGTCGGTAAAGGCCGGGTCGGCCGCAAGGCGCAGCATTTCGGCGCGGATCGGAGCGAGCTTCATGATCGTCAGGTCGGCGAGCGCGGTCTTGAACGCCGAGAACTGGGCGCCGGCGAAGCGCTTGAGCGTGTCGGCCCTCGTCTCGTCGTTCAGGGCGGCGAAGATGCCGATGAGATTGTCGGCCTCGGGGCGCGTCTTGAGGCCCTCGACCTCGCTCGGCAGCGGCTCCGGGTCGGTCTTGGCCCGGCGGATCTTCTGCGCGATCGTATCGGCGTCGTCGGTCAGCGCGATATAGGCGTTCTCGGACGTGTCGGACTTCGACATCTTCTTCGCCCCATCGCGCAGGCTCATGACCCGGGTGGCCGGCCCCTGGATCAGGGGTTCGGGCAGCGGAAAGAAGGCGTCGCCATGGCCGTGCGCGGCGATCGAAGCGGCGAAATCGTTGTTGAACTTCTGCGCGATGTCGCGCGCGAGCTCGAGGTGCTGCTTCTGGTCGTCGCCGACCGGCACATGGGTTGCGCGATAGACGAGAATGTCGGCCGCCATCAGCACCGGATAGTTGTAGAGCCCGATCGAAGCGGCCTCCCGGTCCTTGCCCGCCTTCTCCTTGAACTGGGTCATGCGGTTGAGCCAGCCGAGCCTCGCCACGCAATCGAACACCCAGGTGAGCTCCGCGTGCTCGGCGACCCGGCTCTGATTGAAGACGATATTGGCTTTCGGGTCGATGCCGCAGGCGAGAAAGGCCGCAGTCACCTCCCGCGTCGTGCGGGCGAGCTGCTCTGGGTCGTGCGGCAGCGTCATCGCGTGCAGGTCGACGACGCAATAGATGCACGGATGCGTCTTCTGCATCTCGACGAAGCGCTTGATCGCGCCGAGATAGTTGCCGAGGTGGAGGTTGCCGGTCGGCTGGACGCCGGAAAACACCCGTTCGGGAAACTTCGCCATACGTCTGCCGTTGAAGGGAGGAAGGGCGGCCGTTATGGCAATGCCTTTGGCGAGGCGCAAGGGGACAGGTCACAGACCTTCCTGGCCTGCGGCTTGCGCTCGGCCGCGCC
>DATGHB010000439.1:0-3251 GCA_035308265.1 Roseiarcus sp. | reverse complement strand
GCGCCTTGTTGACTTCGCCGCGCCGAGCTTCGATGCAGGCGGCGGCTCCTTAAGGATACCGGCCGTGTCTCCCGAAGACTTCCGCCGCTATGGGCATGAACTCATCGACTGGCTGGCTGACTACCACGAGAGCCTGCCCTCCCGCCCGGTGATGGCGAAAACCCGGCCCGGCGAAGTCCGCGACGCCCTGCCGAAGGCGCCCCCGAACGAGCCGGAAGATTTCGCCGCCGCGATCGACGACCTGAACCGCCTGGTCATTCCGGGGCTTTCGCTCTGGCAGCATCCGCGCTTCTTCGGCTATTTCCCCGCCAACGCACTGCCCGCCGGAATTCTGGCCGATCTTGTCTCGACCGGGCTCGGCGTGATCGGGCTCTCATGGCAATCGAGCCCGGCGGTGACCGAAGTCGAAGAGGTCGTCACCGACTGGCTCCGCCAGATGTTGGGCCTCTCCCCCGCCTGGAGCGGCGTGATCCAGGACACCGCTTCGACCAGCACGCTGGTCGCCCTCATTTGCGCGCGCGAGCGCGCGACCAGCTACGCGCTCGCGCGCGGCGGTCTCCAGCGCGAAAGCCGCACGCCGCGCGTCTATGTGTCGGCGCACGCCCATAGCTCGGTCGACAAGGGCGCGCTTCTGGCCGGCTTCGGTCGCGATAATGTGCGGCTCGTTCCGTTCGACGCTGAGTACGCCATGCGCGCCGACGCCCTGGCTCAAATGATCGCCGAGGACCTCGGCAACGGCGACCTGCCGTGCGCAATCGTCGCCACCGTCGGCACCACCGCGACGACCGCCATCGATCCCATCCGCGCCATCGCCGAAATCGCGCGGCGCAATGGAATCTGGCTCCACGTCGACGCCGCGATGGCGGGAAGCGCGATGATCCTGCCCGAATGCCGGTGGATGTGGGAGGGGATCGAGGGCGCCGACTCGCTCGTCGTCAACGCCCACAAGTGGCTCGGCGCGCCGTTCGACTGTTCGCTCTACTATGTGCGCGATCCCGAGCATCTGATGCGGGTGATGTCCACCAACCCGAGCTTCCTGCAATCCTCGGTGGACGGCGAAGTCAAGAACCTGCGCGACTGGGGCATCCCGCTCGGGCGCCGCTTCCGGGCGCTGAAACTCTGGTTCGTCATCCGCGAACAAGGGGTCAGCGGACTGCAGAAGCGTTTGAGACGCGACATCGCCAACGCGCGGCGGCTTGCGGAGACGGTCGCCGCGACGCCGGGCTGGCGCGTGCTGGCGCCGGTTCATTTGCAGACCGTGTGCGTGCGCCACGAGCCGGAGGGGCTCGAGGGCGAGGCGCTCGACGCGCACACCACCCGATGGGTCGAGGCGGTGAACCGCTCCGGCGCCGCGTATCTCACCCCCGCCATCCTCGATGGGCGCTGGATGGCGCGCGTCTCGATCGGCGCGCTGGCGACGGAAGAAGCCGACGTCGCCGCGGTCTGGGCGGCGATGCGGGAAGCGGCGGAGGGAGCGTAGCGCGGCGGTGGCGACATCCGCGAGCGCATTCGAAATCCCGACTTTCGGATCTATCGTGCGCAGCAGCCCGGCCGCAGGACTGTCGCGTCATAGAGCGCGATAGGTCGCGCCCCGAATGCGAGGGTAGAGCGAAGGCGATGCAAAATGACCTATGAATGCACGTTGGCGCCTTGCCGCTGCGGTAAGGTGGAGCTCGAGATCGTGGGGGCTCCAATTTTGCGAGGCATTTGCTATTGCGCGAGCTGCCAAGAGGCAGGTCGCCGATATCAGGCGACGGCCGGCGCCGAATCTGTCCTAGCCGAGGATGGCGGGACAGACTACGTTCTCTATCGCAAGGATCGAGTACGCTGCGTTCAGGGCGGGGACCTTCTTGAGGAGCGACGGCTAAAACCGGATTCGCCAACAAGGCGGATGTACAGCCGCTGTTGCAACACGGCGATGTTTGTCGACTTCACCAAGGGGCACTGGCTCACGGTCTATCGCGGCCGCCTTCCCAACGATATGCCGCCGGCAACTATGCGGATGATGACCGCCAAACGGCCCGAGGGTGTGATTTTGCCTGACGATATGGCCAACTATCCCGGCCTCTCCGGAATATTCATGTTGAAGCTGCTCCGTGCGTGGATGGCTATGGGATTCCGACGACCGGCCGTCAAGGGCGTGCCATAAGCGCTAATCTTGCCGAACCATCTATGAAGGGATCACGTGGCGCCGAGGCTTAAATTCTACGGCTGGGGCCATGAGGGCGAGGGCCTCGACGAGGCCGAGCGCGCGCGCCTCTTCCGCTTCGTCGGCGAGAAGCTCGGCGCCGAGCCGCGCGCGAGCGCGCCGCCGCCGCAAGCCTCGGAGATTAAGCTCCGCGCCCCGCGCGTCTCAGCCCCGGCCTCGCTCTCGAACCTGCTGACGCACGAGCCTTACGAGCGCCTCCTCCACGCTTACGGCAAGTCCTACCCCGAGACCGTGCGCGCCTTTGCTCGTGACTTCGCCAACGCGCCCGATCTCGTCGCCCTGCCGAAGAGCGAAGCCGACATCTCCGCCCTGCTCGACTGGGCGGGGGCCAGGAAGATCGCCATCATTCCATTCGGCGCCGGCTCGTCGGTCGTCGGCGGCGTCGAGCCCGCGGTCGGCGACGCTTACGCCGGCGCGGTCAGCCTCGACCTGCGCCATTTCGACCGCGTGCTGGAAGTGGACGCCGCGAGCCGCGCCGCGCGCATTCAGGCTGGCGTCCGCGGGCCGGCGATAGAGGCGGCGCTGAAGCCGCACGGCTTCGCGCTTCGCCACTACCCGCAGAGCTTCGAGTTCTCGACCCTAGGCGGCTGGATCGCGACCCGTTCGGGCGGCCATTTCGCCACGCTTTACACGCACATCGACGATTTGGTCGAAAGCCTGCGCACCGTCGCGCCAGCGGGAATCATGGAATCGCGCCGCCTGCCCGGCTCGGGCGCAGGGCCCAGCCCCGACCGGATGATGATCGGCTCTGAGGGCGCGCTCGGGATCATCACCGAAGCCTGGATGCGCCTGCAGGGACGTCCGCGCTTCCGCGCCGACGCGGTGTTTGGCTTCCCCGATTTCTTCGCCGCCGCCCGCGCCGTTCGCGCCGTCTCGCAAGCAGGCCTTTATCCCTCGAACTTGCGCGTCATCGACAATGACGAAGCAGGCGCCTACGGCGTCAACGCCTACGACGAGAGCCTGCTTGTGTTGGCCTTCGAATCCGCCGACCATCCCGTCGACGCGTGGATCAAGCGCGCGATCGAGCTCATGGCCGATCACG
>DATGHB010000438.1:0-3335 GCA_035308265.1 Roseiarcus sp. | reverse complement strand
GGGCGCCGACGTGCTTTACGCGCCGATGGTCAAGACGGCGGCGGAGGTCAAGGAGGTGGTCCGCGTCGCCGGCAAGCTGCCGGTCAACGTGCTCGCCGGCTGGCCGGGCTTCACGAGGCGCGAACTCGAGGATCTCGGCGTCAAGCGGATCAGCGTCGGGGGCGCGCTCGCCCGCGCCGCCTGGGGCGGCTTCATCCGGGCGGCGAAGGACATCGCCGAGCACGGGCGGTTCGACGCCTTCCAGGGCCTGCCGACGATGGGCGACATCGCCGGGGCGTTCGAGAAGCGCTCCTAACGTCGTTGGCGAGCCAACCTGCCCCGCGCGGCATGCCAGCTCGCGCACAATGTTACGCGCGCCAATGATTTCATTGCGTTATCACCTACTTTGCGCAACTTTGCAGCCGCATCGCTGACGGCGCCCGCAAGGGCGAAGCGGAACGGTCATTTCGCGAAGCGAAACGAAGCGTTTCGCACGGCATGCCGTAAGCCGTTGGAATCGTTACGGGCGCCGAATCAGCCATTTCGCGGGATTGTTTGTTTTCAAAGGCTCAGCTCCGTTTTCGTTTCGCCGGATTCACGGATTGTGTGTTTTCAGCGGATTAGCTCCCTTTTTCGTTTCGCCGCGCAACCCCAGCCACTCCCCCGGACCTCGCGCCTCAAGGAGCGCGAACGCGCGCTGCGAAGGCTTCGTTTTCCGTATAATAGAAATTGTTTCATAGCATTCCTGAGTTGTCAAGACTTTGCCCCGCTCTTGGCGTTTCTCGCCGCGTAGGCCGAAGCGCGGGAGGCCAGAGGCGCGTCATGACAAATCTCCCGCAAACCCGCAGGCCTTAAGCGCCTCCAGCATGTGCGGTGGGGCGGGCGCCTCGGCCTCGACTGGCGGCTTCGATTGCGAGAGCGGCACGACCACCTTGCGGGCCAGCAATTGCAGGGGCAGGTCCGCGCGGGCGCCGTAGATGGCGTCGCCAAGGACCGGCCAGCCTTGCGACGCGCAATGGACGCGCAATTGGTGGGTGCGTCCGGTCCTCGGCTCGAGTTCGAGCCAGGCGATCGGCGCTCCGCGCCATTCCGCCCGCCCCTTGACCCGCCAGAGCGTCAGCGCCTTTTGGCCTTGAGGGTCGACCTTCATCCACCAGCCGCGCTTGTCGTCGAGCCGGCCGAGCGGCAGATCGATGATTCCCTCTTCGCCCTCGGGCGCGCCGTTCACGATCGCCCAATAGGTCTTCATGATCTTGCCCTGCTTGAACAGGCGCCCCAAAGTCTCTAAGGCCTTGTGGTGGCGCCCGAGCACCAGGCAGCCCGCGGTGTCGCGGTCGAGCCTATGCGCGAGGGCGGGCTTGCGCGGCAGGCCGAAGCGCAGCGCGTCGAAATCGTCCTCGAGGCTCGTGCCGCCCTTGGGGCCGGCATGAACGGCGACGCCGGCCGGCTTGTCGAGAACGAGCATCATCCCGTCTCGGTAGATGAGCCGCGCTCGTGTTTCTTCCGGGGTCATGGGAAGGCGTGGTATGCCAGCATCGGGCGCGCGCGCATAGGGCGCGCCGTGAAGGAGGTTTTGTGGCGCTGGACGGAGACGAAAAGAAACCCGGCGTCATGCGCCGCTGGTTCGGAGGCGAAACAGTGGCCGCGCCGGCGGACCCCTCGCCGCCGCCCGCGGACGCTTTCTATCCCCCGCCCGGCGCCCCGGCCGCCTCGAGCGCCGCCCCGGTCGCCCCGGAGCCGAAGCGAAGCTGGCTTCAGCGCCTTCGCCTCGGGCTTTCGCGCTCATCGACCAATATCGCGCGCGGCGTCGCCGACATCTTCACCAAGCGCAAGCTCGACGCCGCCTCGCTCGACGATCTCGAGGACGTTCTCATTCAGGCCGACCTCGGCCTTGCCGCCGCTTCCCGCATTCGCGAGGCGGTCGGCCACGGGCGCTACGAGCGCGGGATCAGTCCGGACGAGGTCAAGCGGATCCTCGCCGACGAGGTCGAGCGCGCGCTTCGCCCGGTCGCCCGCCCGCTCACGATCGACGCGAGCAAGCGCCCGTTCGTGATTCTGGTGGTCGGCGTCAACGGCTCCGGCAAGACGACGACCATCGGCAAGCTCGCCGCCAAGTTCCGCGCCGAAGGCAAGGCGGTCATGCTGGCCGCCGGCGACACTTTCCGGGCCGCCGCGATCGAGCAGTTGCGCGTCTGGGGGCGGCGCACCTTCTCCGCCATTGTCGAGCGCGAGCAGGGCGCCGACGCGGCCGGGCTCGCCTTCGATGCGCTGATGGAAGCGCGCAAGCTCAATATTGACGTGGTGCTCATGGACACCGCCGGTCGATTGCAGAACCGCGCCGAACTGATGAGCGAACTCGAAAAGATCATCCGGGTGATGCGGAAGGTCGACGCGAGCGCGCCGCACGCGGTTCTGCTGGTGCTCGACGCGACCGTAGGCCAGAACGCGCTCTCGCAGGTCGAGATTTTCGGCCGCAAAGCGGGAGTGACCGGTCTCGTGATGACCAAGCTCGACGGCACCGCGCGCGGCGGCATTCTGGTCGCGATCGCCGACAAATTCGCGCTTCCCCTTCATTTCATTGGCGTCGGCGAGGGGGTCGACGATCTCGAGCCGTTCGCCGCGCGCGACTTCGCCGACGCGATCGCGGGGATCGAGCGAGAGGCGGCATGACCCTGCGATTGGGGCCTTTCCACGTCATGGCCGCGCTTGACGCGGCCATCCACGCCTTTCCCCCGCGCACGATCTCCCGCGGCAACGCTACCGTCCGCGCCCATCTTTCCGGTCGATCGATCCGGCACGTCGACGTGGATGGCCGGGACGAGCCCGGCCATGACGGACAATCGCGCCGCTTCCGCGCATTGATCTCGGTTGCAAGTTCGCGGTTCGATCCGGGGGCTCATTCCCATGGCTGACGTCCCTGCGCCGCGCCGCAAGGCGCTCAATCCGATGGTCAAGTTCGCGCTCGAGCTCGGGCCGCTCGCGCTCTTCTTCATCAGCTATTCGCGGCTCGGCATTTTCGCCGCGACCGGCGTTTTGATGGCGAGCGTCCTGGTCACGCTCGCTGTCTCCTACGCGATGCTGAGGCGCTTCCCGATCATGCCGCTGGTCACCGCGGCGATCGTCCTCATCTTCGGTTCGCTCACCCTCGTGCTTCATGACGAGACGCTGATCAAGATCAAGCCGACCGCGCTTTATCTCCTGTTCGGCGCGGCTTTGTTGGTTGGGCTCTGGCTCAAGAAGCCGCTGCTCAAAATCCTGTTCGACGGGGCGCTGCATGTGACCGAGGAAGGATGGCGCAGGCTGACCTGGCGTTGGGCGTTCTTTTTCATCGGCCTCGCAATCCTCAACGAAATCGT
>DATGHB010000437.1:0-10522 GCA_035308265.1 Roseiarcus sp. | reverse complement strand
AACAATTTCGACATCCCGAAGGGCTCGGCGCGCGAGGCGCACAAGGACGAGCATGGCAACATCCTCGCCGACTATACGATCTGGACCAGTGCCAACGACCTCAAGGCCAAGCGCTTCTACTTCCGCACCTACGAGGACAGCCGCATCCGCGTGGTCGACCTCATGAAGGCGAACCTCGACGCGAAGGCCGTCGTCACCTTCTCAATGCACGGCGAGGAGACGATCCAGCCGCTCAATCCTTAGCTCGGGCGGTGGGCGAAGCGGTGGGCCGGCGCGACGGCCAGCCGCCGAAGATATTGAGGGCGAGCCCGAGCATCACCATCGCGCCGCCGGTGAGTTCAAGCGGCGTCAGCCTCTCGCCGAACAGAACCGCGCCCGCGATCATGCCGATCACCGGCACGAGCAGCGCGAACGGCGTGACGGAGGCCGCCGAATGGCGGGTGAGCAGCCACGCCCAAACCGCGAAGGCATAGACCGTGGCGGCATAGGAATTCGTCAGCACACTGACGATCAGCTTCCAGCTCGGATGCATAAGCCCGGCGAGGCCGCTCGTGCCCTCGAATGCGAGCGACAGCAGGAACAGGGGCAAGGGCGCGGCCAGGCTCGCCCAGATGGTGAAGGCGAGCATGTCGATCTTGCCGAGGCTCTTCGCCATCAGGTTGCCCGCGGCCCAAAACGCCGCCGCGAGAACGACCAGAAGAAACGGGCCGAGATTGGCGCCGGCGAGACGCTCGGAGCCGATCGCCGCCATTCCGGCGAAGCCGAGGACGGCGCCGAGCATCTGGGCGCGGTGGGGCCGCTCGCCCAGAAACATTCCCGCCAACAGAATGGTGAAGAACACCTGCGCCTGGATGACCAAGGACGCGAGCCCGACCGGAAAGCCGCGGCCCATGGCGATGAACAGCGCGCTGAACTGGCCGGTCCCGATCAGGAGCCCGTAAAGCACGACCGCCCAGGGGGGCGCCTTCGGCCGGCGAATGAAGAAAACCATCGGGATCGCCGCGAACAGGAACCTCAAGCCGGCCAGCACGAGCGGCGAGGTCTCGCCGACCCCGACCTTGATCGCGATGAAGTTGAGGCCCCAGACGATCGCAACCGAAAGCGCGGCCAGAATGTCGCGCGCGGTCATGACGCGGACTGGCGCGCCGCCTGGCCGCGACGGCGGGCTGGGAGGCAATCGGTCGGGGGGAGCATCGGCCTGGGGCTCATAGCAGGCCAAAGCGGGCGCGGCCATCGGCCTCAGCCATTTCCCCCGCCACGCCAGCGCGGCCTTTCGGCTTCGCCCGCTTGCCGCCATAATGCCGATGCTGGCGGGCGAAGAAGCGTGACTGGTGGACCTCATCGCTGCAACCGAAAGCGGGCTCTATTGCGCCGCGGGCGACTTTCATATCGACCCGTGGCGTCCGGTTCCGCGCGCGATCATCACCCATGGGCATTCCGACCATGCGCGCCTGGGTTCGGAGGTCTATGTCTGCCATCGATCGACGGCCCCGATCCTGCGCAAGCGCCTCGGGGACGTCGCGATCGAGACCGCGGCTTACGGCGAAATCCTGACCCGCGACGGGGTCGAGCTTTCGTTTCATCCAGCCGGCCACGTGCTGGGCTCGGCGCAGATTCGGGTGATCTCGAAAGGCGAAACGTGGGTCGCCTCGGGCGACTACAAGCTCGAGAACGACGGCGTGACGGAGGCGTTCGAACCGGTCCGCTGCCACACGTTCATTACCGAATCGACCTTCGGACTGCCGATCTACCGCTGGCGCCCGCAAGGCGAGCTGTTCGCCTCGATCGACCGCTGGCGGCGCGAGAACATCGCAGCCGGCCGCGCAAGCGTCCTCTTTGCCTACGCGCTCGGCAAAGCGCAGCGCGTGCTGGCGAATGTCGATCCGGCGCTTGGGCCGATTGTCTGTCACGGCGCGATCGAGGCGATCAACGCGCTCTATCGCAATGCGGGGATCGCCCTGCCGCCGACGCGGCTTGCGACGGACATGGACAACAAGTGCGATTTCGCCCGCGCGCTTGTTCTGGCGCCGCCCTCGGCCGCGGCGAGCCCGTGGCTCAAGCGCTTCGGCGACTATTCCGACGCGCTGGCCAGCGGCTGGATGCAGGTCCGGGGAAACCGCCGCCGGCGTGGTCTCGATCGCGGCTTTGCCCTTTCCGATCACGCCGACTGGCCGGGCCTCCTCGCGGCGATCGAGGCGACGGGCGCGGAGCGCGTTCTCGTGACCCACGGGCAAACGGAAGCGCTGGCGCGATACCTCAGCGAGAAGGGTCTCGACGCCCAAGCGCTCAAGACCGCCTACGGCGACGACGAGGATACTGGCGGGACGCCGGCGGAGGGCGAGGAGTAAGCGATGCGCTGCGGCATTCCGCTTCGGAGAAAACCCTCCCGGCCACTCTCCCTGACCCTCTCCCCGCTCGCGGGGAGAGGGGAGGCGGATCGCCGCGCGCTGTTCAATCGTTCCTTTGGCTCAGAGCGGCCATGACGGCCTCTGCGTCGGCCCACAGCCGGCGGGTGAGCGCCTCGGCGCCCTCCTCTCGCGCGAGCGGCGCCGCCTCGCCCGCCCAGAGCGGAGAAAAATCGCCGCTGCCGCGCTTCTCGGCCGCGGCTCTCAGCGGCGCGGCCGCGCCCGCGGCCAGAGGGAACGGGGGCGTGTCCTTCGACAGCGGCCCCACCTCGGCGACGAACCGGTTGACGAGACCGCGCGCCGGGCGGCCGGTGAAGACGTTGGTCAGCCGCGTCGCGTCGTCGCGCGCGTTGGCGAGAGCTGCGCGATGGATCGGGGTGATCGTCGCCTCCGGCGTCCTGAGATAGGCGGTGCCGATCTGGACCGCATCGGCGCCGAGCGCGAAGGCGGCCGCGATCCCGCGTCCGTCGCCGATCCCCCCCGCCGCGACGACGGGCAGGCGCACCGCGTCGCGCACCTGCGGCAGGAGCGCGATGAGGCCCGGCTGGGCGTCGACGTCGGCGGAGAGGAACATGGCCCGATGCCCGCCCGCCTCGCGGCCCTGGGCGATCACCACGTCGGCGCCATGGTTCTCGAGCCAGCGCGCCTCGGCGACGGTGGTCGCCGACGACAGGATGAGCGCGCCCGCCGCCTTGACCCGCGCGAGCAGGGACGCGGCCGGCAGGCCGAAATGAAAGCTCACCGCCGCCGGCCGCGCCTCCTCGATGACCGCGCACAAGGCCTCGCCGAACGGCGCGCGGGCGGGGCCGGCGGCGGCACGCGGATCGAGGCCGGCCTCGGCGTAGTAAGGCGCGAGGCGGCTGAGCCAGCGCGCCTCGATCTGAGGATCGGGCTTGGGCTCGGCATGGCAGAAGAAGTTCACGCTGAAGGGCGCGTCCGTCGCCTTCCTGACGATGGCGATCTGCTCGCGTAAGGAGTCGGGCGTGAGCATGGCCGTCGGCAATGAGCCGAGGCTGCCCGCCTTGCAGACGGCGATCGTGAGCTGAGGCCCATGCGCGCCGGCCATCGGCGCCTGAATGAGGGGGATTGTCGAGGGGAGGAACGTCATCGCTTGCTTCCTGGTGGCGGGGCGCGCGAGCCGATCTTAAAGCAAAGTCGCCAAAGGCAAGAGCGCGCCCATGAAGATCGCAACCTTCAACGTCAACGGCGTCAATGGCAGGCTTGCCGTTCTTCTCCGCTGGCTTGAGGAGACGGCGCCCGATGTCGTCTGCGTGCAAGAACTGAAATCCGAGACCTTTCCTCAAGCCGCTGTCCGCGAAGCGGGATACGAGGCGATCTGGCGGGGCGAGAAGAGCTGGAATGGGGTCGCGATTCTCGCGCGTGGGCGCAGACCGATCGAAACGAGGCGGGCGCTCCCCGGCGATGACGGCGACATGCAGAGCCGCTACATCGAGGCCGCGATCGACGGCGTCCTGATCGGCTGTCTCTACGCGCCCAACGGCAATCCAGCGGGGAGCGGGAAATTCGCCTTCAAGCTTGCCTGGTACGAGCGGCTGATCGCCCATGGCGCCGAGCTTCTCGCGACCGGCGCGCCGGTCGTGCTCGCCGGCGACTATAACGTGATGCCGACCGAGCTCGACGTCTACAAGCCGGAGAGATGGATCAACGACGCGCTGTTTCGCGTCGAGGTGCGGGAAGCCTGTGGCCGGCTCGCCGCGCAAGGCTGGACCGACGCGCTCAGGACGTTGCATCCGGGCGAGCGCATCTACACCTTCTGGGACTATTTCCGCAACGCCTATGCGCGCGACGCCGGCCTGCGCATCGACCATCTGCTCCTGAGCCCGTCCGCCGCCGCGCGCCTCAAGACCGCCGGCGTCGATCGCGCCGCGCGAGGCTGGGAGAAGGCGAGCGACCACGCGCCGGTGTGGATCGAACTTGCCGACGGGGCGCCTCCGCGACAGAGGCGGGTCCCCTCATCCGGCCCTTCGGGCCACTTTCTCCCAAAGGGAGAAGGGAGGGGCGCTAGCCCCACTTCCTATGCGCCCACATCCATTGTTCCGGCGCCTGGCGGATGAAGGCCTCGAACTGGGCGTGAAGCGCGGCGGTGCCGGCGACCGCGTCCGCCGCGTGGTCATGCGTGTGCGGGACCTCAACGCGCGCCGCCCGGATCACGAAGCGCACCTTGGGCTCCCGGAAGACCGCGCCGGCATAGAGCGGCAGGCCGGTCTTGCGGGCGAGGAGGGCGGGGAAGACGGTCGCCAGCGCGGGCGCGCCGAAGAACGGAACGGCGGAGCCGTTGTCGTCCCGCAGGTCGGCGAGGAAGGCCGGATAGCCGCCGCTCTTCGCCGCCTTCATCAGCGCCCGCGCGCTCACCGGTGTCTTGGGCAGAAGGCCCCCGTCATAGAGGAAGGCGCGCAGCCGGCGGGTTTCTTCGTCGACCAGCGGATTGCTCAGGCGCTGATAGACGCCGGTGAAGGGGACGCCGATGAGCCGGCTCGCATAAGCGCCAAGCTCCCAGTTGCCCAGATGCAGGCCGCAGACCACGCAAGGGCCGCCGCGCGCGATCTCCTCGATCTGCTCCGTCGGCTCGAAGCGGATGCGCTTCTCGGCGACGATTTCCTCGAGGTGGAAGGATTCGCCGAAGGTGCGGCCGAGGTTCTCCCACATGGCGGCGGCGATCCGCTTGCGCTCCTTGTCCGATAGCTCGGGATAGGCAAGCTTGAGATTGGCGAGCGCGCGCTCCTGCCGGTGGAGATGGGGGGCGATCAGCCGCCAGGCGAGGCCGGAGGCGGCGGAAGCGGTTTCGAGCGGCAGCGCCCGGCCAGCCGCCTGAAGGGCCCGGAATCCGAGATATTCCAGCCGGTGGCGGAGGGATTTGGAGGCGGTCATCGCTCAGTGGGACGATCGGCTCAGCGGCCAGGGCGGGGTGATTGCGACGGCGGCCGAGCCTCTGTCAAGCCGGGCGCCTCGAAGCGGAGGCGATTTGAGTTCTGGCGGCGTTCAGCGTAACCCGTCGCGTAAGGGTTCGCCCCTGCGTTTTCAGCGATCGTGAGGCAAGACATGGCAGGCATGGCCGAGGTCAGCGAAAGGGCTGGCTCCGCCGAAAAAGGCGGGGGCGAGGACGAGTTCCATGCGGTCCTCAAGTCCGCGACCAGTTCGATCCTCTCCGCCGAGGCGTTCCGCAAGCCTTACCCGCTGATCCGCTTCGAGAACTTCTTCCCAGCCGACTTTTACGCCCGCCTCGTGCAGCGCTTCCCTGACGTCGACCGCTTCGCCGGACTGAACGGCGACGGAACGCGGCGGGAGTACGCGCTCTACGACGAGCGAAGCGATCCGGGCTCCGAAGAAGGCCGCGGGCTTTGGAGAATCGTGCGGCGAGTGCTATCCGCGCCCGAGGTCGCCGCGGCGCTGAGGGAGAAGCTCGACGAGGGGTTCCGCATCCGCGCCAGAAGAAGCGGCGAGGAATGGCCGGTCCCGATGCATCCTCGCCCCGTGCTCTACACCGACCTCAATGGCTACGCGATCAAGCCGCACCCGGACACGCGCCGGAAGGTGCTTACCATGCAGATCTACCTGCCTCAGGACGAGAGCCAGCGCGAACTCGGCACGACCATCTACAAGGTCTCCCCTATGGGCGTGTTGGCGTGGAAATCCTATGGCCTCGCCAAGGCGCGGACCATGCCTTTCCTGCCGAATTCGGGCTACGCCTTCGTCGTCATCCACCCAGCCTACTCGCTCTTACGCGCAAGCTGGCACGGGCGGGAGGCGATCTCGGTTCCCCTGGAGAAGCCGCGGCTCTCGATCCTCAACACCTACTACCGTGAGCCCGCGCCGAAGCGGACCGGAGCGATGTGAGGGCGAAGGGGATGGGGAACTCCTGTGGGTGACGACAGCCTCATCCCCATCAGCGACGAGCAAGCCAAGCTTGGGCAAGAACTCGTCATGGCGGTCAGAGACGCTTCTGGCTATTTCACTGATATCTTGGGCGATCCCCAAGGACTTGCTCGGGCTTCTTATTGGCGACCGCGTTAGGGCAAGGCGGCTCGAGCGTCTTGCAAACATCTGGCAGCGAACCCGCGAGCGTTTGCGTGATCGAGGCATCGGTTATCCCGACCCACCAAGCCTGAAATATGCGATCCCGATTCTGCAGGCGGCGCCAGACGAGGAAAACGAGAGCCTGCAAGATTTTTGGTCGCGTCTATTGGCCGCCGCTATGGACCCGAACCGACGGAACGCCATGCGCCAATCTTTCGTTGGGGCGGTCAAGCAAATGGATCCATTGGATGCCGTCGTTCTCGCAGCGATCCGCGATAATCGTGGCCAAACTTGGAATTCGAATGGTCGTGACGCTTTTAGCGCGCAAGCTCAATTGCTCCACCGACGAAGTCCTTGTCTCGTTTAACCATCTCGCTGAGCTGGACTGCGTTTCCTTCATGGACAGCACGGGGCCGCGCATTCAGCCGTACATGAAACCTTTTGGCACCCTGCTGATGAACGTGGTGGAAGACGCTGAGGTCCGTCCCAACATCTGACTTGGCGAATTTCCGCGTTGTCCAGGTTTGGCCGTGCGCGGCCTCGGCGGTAGCGGGACAGAACAAATCGAAAGCCGCTCAACTCCGGCGGAATTTCGTGTTAGAGCGCGAGCGCGGCGAGAGAGCCAGCGCGAACGGGCGCGGCCGGCAGGGAGGAAACATGAGCGAGCAGACCAAATATCTCATGGGCGAGGAGAAGATTCCCCACGCCTGGTACAATATCATCGCCGACCTGCCCTCGCCGCCACCCCCGATTCTGCATCCGGGCACCGGCAAGCCGGTCGGGCCGGACGATCTTTCGCCCCTTTTTCCGATGGCGCTGATCGGCCAGGAGGTCAGCGCCGAGCGGCAGATCGAGATCCCGGCGCCGGTCCGCGACATCTATCGGCTGTGGCGCCCGACGCCGCTCTTTCGCGCGAGGCGCCTCGAGAAGGCGCTCGGGACGAGCGCGCGCATTTTCTACAAATACGAGGGGGTCAGCCCCGCCGGCAGCCACAAGCCCAACACCGCCGTCGCCCAGGCCTTCTACAACAAGCAGGAGGGGGTGACGAAACTCTCAACCGAGACGGGCGCCGGGCAATGGGGCTCGTCGCTCGCCTTTGCGGGCTCTCTGTTCGGCCTCGAGGTCAAGGTCTACATGGTCAAGGTCTCCTACAATCAGAAGCCCTACCGGCGGGCGCTGATGGAGACTTATGGCGCGAAATGCGTAGCGAGCCCGAGCGCTGAGACCGATTCCGGCCGAGCGATCCTGAAAGCTCACCCCGATTCGCCGGGCAGTCTCGGCATCGCGATTTCGGAAGCGGTCGAAGTCGCGGCCAAGAATCCCGACACGAAATACGCGCTGGGCAGCGTGCTCAATCACGTGCTGATGCACCAGACCGTGATCGGCATCGAAGCGATCGAGCAGATGGAGGCGGCCGGCGCCTATCCCGACATCGTGATCGGCTGCGCTGGCGGCGGCTCGAACTTCGCCGGCATCGCCTTCCCGTTCATCGGCAAGAAGCTGCGCGACAAGCGGGAGGTGCGCGCGATCGCGGTCGAGCCGGCCGCCTGCCCGTCGATGACACGCGGCAAATACGCCTTCGACTTCGGCGACACCGGACATCTGACGCCGCTGGTCAAGATGCACACGCTAGGGTCCGAGTTCATTCCGCCCGGCTTCCACGCAGGGGGCCTCCGCTATCACGGCATGGCGCCGCTGGTCAGCCACTTGGTAGAGCTGGGGCTGATCGAGGCCCGCGCCTATCACCAGACCCCATGCTTCGAGGCGGGGGTCATGTTCGCGCGCGAGGAGGGCATCGTGCCGGCCCCGGAAACGAACCATGCGATCCGCGCGGCGATCGACGAAGCCTTGAAGGCGCGGGAGGAGGGCAAGTCGCCGACCATCCTCTTCAACCTCTCCGGCCACGGCCATTTCGACATGCAGGCCTACAGTGACTATTTTGCCGGCAAGCTCGAGGACAAGGACTACGACCCCAAGGCGCTCGAAGCCTCGCTCGCGCACTTGCCGAAGGTCGCGGCGGAGTAGGGGAGCAAAGGGCGCGCCATCTTTCGGCCGCTTGGCCCGGCGGGCCCGGCGTCCAACGGCGTTGCCTTTCTACTGGGCTCGGGACGGCCGGAATGACAGGTCAGTCCGGCCATGCATGGGCGCCGCTTCGTCTGGGCTCATTTGACATTGGCGAATGCGAGGACCCGCGACTGGCTCGGAACGCAAGAGGCGTTGTCGCCGGAAGCCCGCGAGGCCCGCCTGTCTCCGGACCGGCATCCGAGGCTCGACTCGCATGCGGACGCGCTGTGGGGCGTCCTCTATGACTTCCGCCACAAGTCTGAGGGCGGCGTAGAAGAGCTCACCGACCTGGGCTTTGTTCTCAGACCTCAGTTCCTGCTGACCGCGCGCCATCACCCAGTTCGCTCGGCGGCCGCAGTCCGGGAGGAGGGCCTTTGAGGACGGCGCCATGCTTTTCGAGCGTGTTCTTGTCGAGACGGCGAATTCCGTCGGCGAGGCCGCGCATCTGATCGCCGGCAAGCTCGACCAGATCGAGGATCGGGTCCTGTCCGAGACGTTCAGCGACGAGAGCGTTAGCCTGCTTGGGCTTAAACGAGGAATTTCGCGCCAGGAGCGGTTCATTCCAGGCGACCCGCGGCCTGCTGGCTAAGCTGGACGAGGCACGCTTGGAGGGCGCCTCGCAAACATATCGCGATATCGGATCAAGAGTGCGGCAACGAGTGGGCTCCTTTCATGCCGACCTCCATCTGCAAGCGGAACGAGCAAGACTTCCGCAAGAAGAAATGGCCTCGCAGCTCGCCGCGGCGATCAATCGCAACCTCTTCGTGCTGACCGTCGTGACGACCCTTTTGCTGCCGTCGGCGTTCATCACCGGCTACTTTGGCATGAACACGAAGGGCTTGCCCTTCGCCGACTCGGACTATGGCACGCCCTACGCGACGATCCTCGCCATTCTCGCCGGGCTCGTCTACCTCGTGATCCGCCAGCGCCGAATGCTGGCGTAACGTCGCTGATGGACCCTACCCCATCGCGAAATCCCACAGCGAGCGCCAGACGCAGCGCTTCGCCGGATTCTTGAACGCCGCCGCGTCGAAATAGGCGAGATGGCCGGTCGTTCCGTCGTCAGGCCAACGGAAGCCGACCTCGACCCGGCCGGCTCGCTCAATGACGAATTGCTCGACCGGCCCCGGATCGTCGGCGGCGGCGATCGACGGGCCGAGGACGCCGGTCGCTCCGTTCTGATAGCGCCAGATCCGGCCGTCGGCGGTGGTCACGCGGACGAGGCGGGCGGAGGCGTCATAGGCGACGGTGAGCGGGCCCATCTTGCCCTGGCCCTTGTACTCGCACTGCCGCGTCACCGGCCCGGCGGTCAAAGCAAGCGCGGGAGACGCGATCAGCGCGGCGAGCGCTGCGAGGGCGAGCGAGATGCGGGGCATGGGGTGTGAAGGCTGGGTCTCGAGGGCAGAAGGCGCCGCAACTTTATCACGCCTCTCGCGCCCTGCGCACGCCAGTATTGCGTCCGGCGTCGAATTTTTTCGCAACCCCCCAGCCGGGAAGTCCCGGGGACCGGTGACGCGCCTCGCTACGTCCCATGTCGCGTGCTATGCTTCGCGCAACCATGGAACGCCCGAATGTCAGAACGGCGAGAATTGTATCGCAGCCCCAACGGCGATTCCTGGTTCCTTGGGCGGGAGCCGGAGAGCGGTCACGCGTTCATCATTCACCAGCCGAACGCGCCTTCCGGAGGTCGCTTGTCGCATATCGAACTGGGGGCGTTCCTGAGAGAGGGGACCGCCCCTGAGCAGCAGGCTCTGCTCCGGCTGATCGGAACGCTTGTGGACGTTCCCCCCTATGCCGACCGGCCCTGAGGACAAGAATCGCCCCCGCCGGCCGTAGGTTGCAATGCCACTTTAACCTGCTATCAAGCCGCGCGCCGCGTTTCCCGCGGCCCGGCTTTCAAAAGGTTCGTTCATGTTTGTTTGCAGCCGACGCGCCGCGCTCTGGCTCCCGCTTCTCGCCGCCTCGGCCGCGTGGGCTGCGGAGGATTCCGGCAACACCGTGATCCTCACCACCAAGCA
>DATGHB010000436.1:0-8347 GCA_035308265.1 Roseiarcus sp. | reverse complement strand
TCACCGCGCCCGAAGCCGGCGCGGCGTCGCCATCGGCGAGGCTCGTCCAGACGTCCTCGACAAAACCTTCCCTGCGCCACAGAGCCATCAGATGCCGGCTCCCGCGGTCAGCGCGCCGAGATGGATGCCGCATTCGGTCTTGCCGCGGCCGCGCCAGCGGCCGGCGCGCTCGTCCTCCCCCGGCTTGACCATGCTGGTGCAGGGCAGGCAGCCGATCGAGGGAAAGCCCTTGGCGACCAGGGGATGGCGAGGCAATCCGGCGTCGGCGATGTACTTGAGCACGTCGCTCGCGCTCCAGCCGACCAGCGGGTTGATCTTGATCCGCTCGCCCTCGGCTTCGAACAGGGGGAGCGTCGCGCGGGTCGCGGTCTGGAAACCCTTTCGCCCGGTGATCCAGGCGTCAAACCCTTCCATCGCCTCGGCGAGCGGGCGGACCTTGCGGATGTCGCAGCACCGGTCCGGATCGCTCATGAACAGGAACTTCTCCGGATCCTCCTTGGCGACCGTCTCCGCATCCGGCTCGGCGACGATGACGTTCGTGAGCTTGAGGCGCGCGACGAGGTCGTCGCGATAGGCGAGGGTCTCGGGAAAGTGCTGCCCGGTGTCGACGAAGATCACCGGCGTTGCGGCGTCGATCTGCGCCACCATGTGCAGCAGCGCCGCGGCGTCGGCGCCGAAGCTCGAAACGAGGGCGATGCGGCCGGGATAAAGGTCCTCGATCGCGAGTCTTAAGAGCGAGGACGCCTTGAGCCGCGCGAAGCGCGTCTCGAGCCGCGAAGCGGCGATCTGGTCGCCGAACAGCCTGACGTCATGCGCGCTCATCAGATGTCCGATCCGGCGCTGCGTTCGTAGAGCGCCTCCTTGAATGGCCCGATGCCCACCCGGCGGAAGGCGTCGAGGAAGGTTTCGGACTCCCCGCTTCTCAGCCCCATATAGGTCTCGACAATGGTTTCGACCGCCTCGACCACGTTTTCCGAGCTGAAGCCAGGGCCGACGATCTGGCCGAGCGCCGCCTGCTCGTCGCCGGAGCCGCCGAGCGTGATCTGATAGGTCTCCTCCCCCGCCCGCTCGAGGCCCAGAATGCCGATATGGCCGACATGGTGGTGTCCGCAGGCGTTGATGCAGCCGGAGATCTTGATCTTCAACGGACCGATCTCTTTCGCGCGCTGGCCGTCGCCGAAGCGCTGGGCGATGCGTTGCGCGACCGGGATCGAGCGCGCGGTTGCGAGCGAGCAATAGTCGAGGCCGGGGCAGGCGATGATGTCGCTGATCTGGCCGGCGTTCGGCGTCGATAGGCCGACCGACGCCAAGCGATCGTAGACCGCCGGCAGGTCGTCCAGCGCGACATGGGGCAGGATCAGGTTCTGCTCGTGCGAGACGCGGACCTCGTCATGCGAATAATCCTCGGCAAGGTCAGCGACGGCGTCCATCTGGTCGGCGCTCGCGTCGCCCGGCGTGGCGCCGATCGCCTTCAGCGAGACGGTGACGATGGCGTAGCCAGGCGACTTGTGGGCCTCGGCGTTGGAGGCGCAGAAGCTCGCAAAGCGCGCATCCTTCCCCTTGCGCCGCTCGACCCGGTCGCTGACCGGCTTCTTCGGCTCGAGCTCCGGGGGGGCGAAGAAGGCGCGAAACCGCTCGATCTCCCTGGCCGGAAGGTCGAGGAGCTTCTTGTCGCGGGCGGCGAACTCCGTTTCGATTTCCTCGCACAGGGCTTCGAGGCGCTTCTCGTGCACGAGGATCTTGATGCGCGCCTTCCACTTGTTGTCGCGCCGCCCTTCCATATTGTAGACGCGCAGGATCGCCTCGACATAGCCGAGCAGGTCGCGCTCGGGCAGGAAATCGCGAACCTTGCGCGCGATCATCGGCGTTCGCCCAAGGCCGCCCCCGACGTAGACCGTGAAGCCGAGTTCGCCTTCATCGTTGCGCACGATCTGAAGGCCGATGTCGTGCGCCTGGATCACCGCGCGGTCATGCGACGCGCCGTTGACCGCGATCTTGAACTTGCGCGGCAGAAACGAGAATTCAGGATGGAGCGACGACCATTGCCGGATGATCTCGGCGTAAGGGCGCGGGTCGGCGATCTCGTCATGCGCGACGCCAGCGAAATGGTCGGCGGTGACGTTGCGAATGCAGTTGCCCGAGGTCTGGATCGCGTGCATCTCGACGCTCGCCAGCTCCGCGAGAATGTCGGGCACATCCTTGAGCGCCGGCCAATGGAACTGGAGGTTGGTCCGGGTGGTGAAATGGCCGTAGCCGCGGTCATACTTCCGTGCGATCTCGGCGAGCTTGCGCATCTGGCGGGAATTCAGCGTGCCATAGGGCACAGCGATGCGCAGCATGTAGGAGTGGAGCTGCAGGTAGACGCCGTTCATCAGCCGGTGCGGGCGGAACTGCTCCTCGGTCAGTTCGCCGGCGAGGCGCCGCGCCACCTGGTCGCGGAACTGCTCGACGCGCGCGGCGACAAAGGCGGCGTCGAAATCGTCATAGTGATACATGATCGGCCTCCGTCGCGGCCTTGGGACCCGCATGGGGCGCCTGACCGCGCGCCTGCTTGCCGAGGTCACGCCTGATCGTGGGTCCGGCGGCCCGGATCGCCTCGCGCAACGCCTTCGGCGCCATGTGTCCGTTGCGCTCCGCGACCGCAACGGCGTAAGCGTCGACGACGACGTTCGCCGCTTCGTCCTGCTTGGCGCGGCTGAGCGCGCCAGCGGTCGCTTGCGGATCGGCGCTGACCGCGGCGCGGTTGAAGTCCTCGCTCCAGCCATCGTCGGTCTGGAACACGACGACGCCGTCCGTTAGCCGGTTGGCGGTGATGACATCGGGCATGGCGGCACTCGAGAAACGCGCGCTTCACGCGCCTTGGTCGGCGACGTCCTAGCATATTTAACGGCAGCGATCTATATGTTTCTCTTTATATCTATATAAGACTGTGATTATACTGGAAAAGGCCCAGAGCCGCAGGGCGATCGCCTGGACATCGGCGCCAAAAGGACGCAAAGACGGGACCCGGGCGCAGCCTCCTGCCGGGCGTTGTCCCGGGGAGTGGCTCGTGCGCTCGCGGATGCTAGGCGGCGATGAGCTGCGCCTCCCGCGGCGCGCGCCCGTGTTGAGCAGAGCACGCCGGGCGCGAACGGTTCGATAATGGTCTTTTCCTCGATAACCTTCCTGTTCTACTTCCTGCCCATTTTTCTCGCCCTCTATTTCATCACCCCGTCGATCAAGGGCAAAAATCTCGTCACGCTCTTGTTCTCCCTCATTTTCTATGCCTGGGGAGAACCTCGGTTCATCATCGTTCTCTTGTTTTCGATCGTCTTCAACTTCCTGGCGGCCTTGGCCATCGACGATCGGGAGGGCCCGGCCCGCCGGTTCGCGCTTGGCGTCGCGGTGACCGGCAATCTTCTCGTTCTCGCGATCTTCAAATATGCGAATTTCGTCACCGCCAATTTGGCCGATCTGGCGGCGCCGCTCGGATTCAAGGTCGCGACCACCGCTATCCATCTGCCGCTCGGGATCTCCTTCTTCACTTTCCACTGCCTGTCCTACGTCATCGACATCTACCGGCGGCGCTTCAAGGCCAATCGCGATCCGATCGATGTCGCACTCTATATTTCGCTCTTTCCCCAATTGGTCGCTGGGCCCATCGTCCGCTACAAGACCGTCGCGCGCCAATTGGACGCGCGCCGGTTCACGCTCGGCCGCGCTTCGGTCGGCGCCCGCATCTTCATCGTTGGCCTTGCCCAGAAGGTGCTGGTGGCGGACCTGGTCGCGCCCGTCGTCCAGGTCGCCTTCGATCAGGTCCACGACCGCTCGCTCGTCGAGGCGTGGATCGGGCTCATCGCCTATGCTGTGCAAATCTATTTCGACTTCGCCGGCTATTCGAACATGGCGATCGGGCTCGGAATCGTGCTCGGGTTCACGTTTCCCCGCAACTTCCGCATGCCTTATAGGTCGCTGTCGATCACCGAGTTCTGGCGCCGTTGGCACATGTCGCTGTCGTCCTGGCTGCGCGACTATCTCTACATCCCGCTCGGCGGCAACCGCGGCACCAACGCCCAGACCTACCGCAATCTGGTCACCGTGTTCCTGCTCTGCGGGCTCTGGCATGGAGCGAATTGGACCTTCGTCCTGTGGGGCGCCTGGCACGGCGCTTTTCTGGTCGTCGAGCGGCTGGGCTTGAGTTCGGTCCTCGCCCGCGTCGGCAAACCCGCGCGCTGGGCCTACGCGCTTCTGGCCGTGCTGGGCGGCTGGGTCCTGTTTCGCTCCGCGACTCTCGAAGATGCGATCGGCTACTACACGAGCCTCGTCGGCGCGCATGGACTCGGCGAGATCAGCTTCGACATGCATGACGCGCTGAACGAGCGCGCGATCGTGACGCTGATCATCGGCTGCGTGCTGGCGGTTGCGCCGCGGTGGCCCGCCAAATGGTCAGCGCCGTTCGTGTTGCGCGCGCCTGCGGACGTCGCCTTCACCTTCGCGCTGCTCATTTTTTCCATGATCACGGTCGCCGCAGGAGCCTATAGCCCGTTCCTGTACTTCCGCTTCTGAACCCTCAAAGCATCGGGAGCGAGCGCGGACGCGGATCGAGCGGGAACGACGCATCGATCCGAGCGAGTTCCGCGTCGCTGAGAGCGAGCGCGCCGGCGCCTGCATTCTCCGCCGCGTGCTCCGGGTCCGCGGCCTTGGGAATCGCAAACAGCGAAGGCCGCCGCGTCAGGAACCGCAGCGCGATCTGCCGCGGCGTCGCGCCGCGCCGGCCGGCGATCTCCTTGAGCACGCGTCCTCCGGCGCTGCGCGGCTCAGGAAATCCGCCGGCATGACCGAACGGGCTGTAGGCGACCAGCGCGACGCCGTTCTCCTCGCACCACGGAAGCACCGCGTTCTCGATCGCCCGCTCGCGCAAGTGATAGAGAACCTGATTGCAGGACGGATGGCCGGGACCGGCGATCCGGCGAATTTCGTCGAGGTCGGCGACGTCGAAATTGCTGACGCCCCAGGAGAGGATCTTGCCCCCGTCGCGAAGTTCTTCGAAGGCGGCGACGGTGTCCTCGAGAGGATGCAATCCGCGCCAGTGGAGGAGATAGCAGTCGAGCCGGTCGGTCCCGAGCCGCCTGAGCGACCGCTCGCACGCGGCGATCGTTCCGCTTGAGGAGGCGTTGTGCGGCAGCACCTTGGAGACGAGGAAAACCTCGTCGCGCCGGCCGGCGATCGCCTGCCCGACCCGCTCCTCGGCCGCGCCCGATCCATACATTTCCGCGGTGTCGATATGGGTCATGCCGAGATCGAGGCCCCGCTGCAAAGCCGCGATAGCGGTTTTGGCGTCCGCCTGATCAATGTACCAGGTCCCCTGGCCAATGACCGCGACCTCGCGCCCTGCCGAGCCGAATGGACGACGCTCCATGGCCTTGCTCCCCTCCCCCGCTTCGGCTTCGTCACCGCCTGCGATAATCGCCGTCGAAATCGCACGCCGCACCATGAAAGAACTCGCAGTTCTCCGTCTGCAGGGAGACGCCCGATTTCGCGCGGCGGAGGGTGAGAACACAGGTTCCGCCGTCGAAAGCGGCCTCGGCCTTCAGCGCATCGCCGCCGGCTCCGCCGCGCGCCTCGACAAGCCCGCTGCAACCCTCCGTCCCGACAACCGCCGTGACGTCGAAGCGGCCGTCGGCGCGCTTCTTGATCGTGAGCTCCTGCCGATAGCTCCTGTCGCCCCCGACATAGCGCCCCTCGAAGGCGACGGCGCCATGCGCGGCGAGACAAGCCGCGCCGAATACCAGCGCAAAGGCCTTTGATTTCAAATCCGCCCCCTCTTTTGCGCAAGGACCTGCCGGCCCGCGCCTGCGTCAAGGTCCGGCTTACAATTCAAGCGTCCAGGTCTGCCCGACGAGGTTGTGCCCGAACGAATGGTGCGGCTCTTCCTCGATGAGCCTGAACCCGGCCGCCCGATAGATGCGGCGCGCCGAAACCAGCACATCGTTGGTCCAAAGCGTGAGCTCCCGGTAGCCGAACTCGCGCGCGCGAGCGATGCAGGCGGCGACCAGCCTGCGCCCAAGGCCCTCTCCACGAGCGGCCGGCTCGACATAGAGCAGCCTGAGTCTCGCGACCTCCGGCTGGTCGCTCTTCATGAGGAACACCGAGCCGACGATCGCGCCGGCGCGCTCGGCGATCCAGGAATCCTCGCGAGAAGAATCGAATTCGGCGACAAAGGCGCCGAGGATCCGGCTCGCGAGGCCCTCGTAAGTCCAGTCCCAGCCGTATTCCTGATGATAGAGGACAGCCTGGCGATGGATGATCCAGCCCACGTCGCCAACTCGCAGCGGCCGCAGGCTCACTTCGCTGTCGTCCGCCTTCCGGTCGTTCAGCGCATTGCGGATCAAGCGCATCGCCTCGACGAGCCGTGTACGCTGGCTGACGGCGATCGGTCTAAGGAGCGCATCGACTTGCGCTCGCGCCGCGTCGTCGGCCGCCGCGAAGGCCTTGCGGCCCGGTTCGGTCAGTGTGAGCAGCCGGCGCCTGCGATGGTCGGGGCTGATGCGGTCCGCCATGAGCCCGCGAGCGCGCAGGCGCGCCGCGATGCGGCTCAGGTGCGCCTTGTCCATAGCCAAGGCGCGGCCCATGTCCGCCGCCGTCCGGCCAGCCTCGGGTCCGTGGGCCAGTTCGTAGAGAACGCGCGCCTCCGGCAGGCTGAGGTCGGTCGCCGGCAGGCTGCGGTTCAGGAGGCCGATCTTGAGGGTGTAGAACCGATTGAAGGCGCGTACCTCGTCAGTCAGGGTCACGACGCACTCCGTAATGTTGTCTGAGACAACATTACTCTGTAGCGGCCGGCCCGGCAAGCGGGCCACGGAAGACCCGGCAAGCGGGCCACGGTCGGCCCGCGCCCTGACCAGCGAAGAGCGGCAGCGCGCCAGGGTGACAGAAAAAGGCGCCTAACGGATTGAAAACGCTGGCTCGCCGCCAGAACCGCGCATCCCGCGCGGCACCCCTGACGCCTGCTAGAGATCCTCGCCGGCGAGCGCCTTCTTGAGCTTGTCGGCCGCCTCCTCGGCGTTGCGCCAGTGCGGCGCGATCGCGAGCGCCCGCTCAAAGACCTTGAGCGCATCCTCGCGCTTGCCGCGCGCCTGGAGGATCGTCGCCATGCCCATCAGCGCGCCGAGGTGGTTGGGTTCGCGCTTGAGCGTCTGCGCGATGTCGGCCATCGAGCCGTTATAGTCATCGTCCAGATAGCGCGCGGTCGCGCGGGCGTTCCACCCTTCCGCCCAATCGGGCAGGAGCGCGACCGTCCGGTCCAGGATTTTGAGCGCCGCCGCGTATTGCTCGACCCCGATCGCATGGCGCGCGCGCGCCAGGAGAAGGTCGCCGGTGTCCGAGCCGGACTCGGAATAGATGTGGAGAAGCCGGTTGATGAGCCCCTCGGTCTCGTCCGCGTCCTTGGAGGCGGCGAGCCGCGCGTAAAGATCGGCGCGCTCTTCCGCGGGCGTTTTTGGGCGAGGCTCGTCGTGTTTCGCCTGGGGCGGCTGACCGTCGGGCTGGGCCTCGGGCGGTTGCGGGCCGGCGCCCCATGCGGGGGCCCCCGCCAGGGGGCCCATGACCGCCAGGCTCACGAACAGGGATTTCGCACGACGCCGCATCGCGCCAATTCTATTGCGCGGGGCGGCGGCCGTCAAAAGACCGGCTTGAAGAGCCTCGGGCTTATCCCTGCCGCGCCTTGAAGCGCCGCTGCGTCTTGTTGATGATGTAGACGCGGCCCTTGCGCCGCACGAGGCGATTGTCGCGATGGCGGTTGCGCAGGGATTTCAGAGAATTGCGGACTTTCACAACGATCACCACGAGGTCTTCCCGCAGGGAACGGACCCGCGGCGGATAAAGAGGAGGCGCTCCTATGCCTCAAACCGGACTGATGATCAAGGGCGGGCGGCCATACCCGTCGCCGGCCTTGTTTCGGACCAACTCCGGCGACAAATTATGGTGGCGGCGCGTGGCGAATCAAACCTTCGAGCGGAGGGCCTCATGAGGGTTGCGGATGTTTTGAAATCCAACCGTCAGACGCTTCAGACGTGCATTCCCGAAGAATCGATCATGTCGATCTGCACCCGCCTGAGCGCGCTCAACATCGGCGCCTTCCCGGTCTGCGACGCCCGAGGAGCGCTGGTCGGCATCATCTCCGAGCGCGACGTGGTGCGCGCCTTCGCCGAGGAAGGACCGAGGCTCGCCGACATGCACGTCCGTGACCTGATGATCCGCGAGGTCACGACCTGCGCGCAGGAAACGCCCATGGTGGAAGCGGAGAAACTCATGAACAGGCACCGTGTCCGCCATCTGCCGGTCATGGACGGCTCGAAGCTCGTCGGCATGC
>DATGHB010000435.1:0-3272 GCA_035308265.1 Roseiarcus sp. | reverse complement strand
GTCGTCCCGAACTTCCTCGAGTCGCGCTCGAGCGTCGAAAGCTGGTCGTCGAAGATCAGCTTCTTCTCATAGAGCATCCGCCCGATCAGCGTGGACTTGCCGTCGTCGACCGAACCGCAGGTCAGGAGGCGAAGGGTGGGCTGGGCCGTCCGATCAACCGCAATGGCCATCAGAAATACCCCTCGCGCTTCTTCTTCTCCATCGACGAGGCTTCATCCGAGTCGATCAGGCGCCCCTGGCGCTCGGAGGTGGTGGCATTGCGCATCTCGGCGACAATGTCGTGAAGCGTGTCGGCCTCCGACTCGATCGCCCCCGTCAGCGGGTAGCAGCCAAGGGTGCGGAAGCGAACGCGCCGCATTGCCGGCTTTTCGCCGGGCATGAGTGGCAACCTTTCGTCGTCCACCATGATCAGCGCGCCGGAACGCTCGACGACCGGGCGAAGCTTGGAGAAATAAAGCGGCACAACCGGAATGTCTTCGATGAGCACGTATTCCCAGACGTCGAGCTCGGTCCAGTTGGAGAGCGGGAAGACCCGGATCGATTCGCCTTCGCGGATGCGGGTGTTGAAGACCCGCCACAGTTCGGGGCGCTGGTTGCGCGGGTCCCAGGCATGGGCCGCCGAGCGAAAGGAGAAGATGCGCTCCTTGGCGCGGCTCTTCTCCTCGTCTCGCCGCGCGCCCCCGAAGGCGGCGTCGAAGCGGCCAGCATCCAGCGCCTGCCGGAGCGACTCGGTCTTCATCACCTGGGTGTGGAGCTGCGAACCCGAGGCGATCGGCGAAATCCCGCGCTTGAGGCCGTCCTGATTGATATGAACGATCAGATTGAGGCCAAGTCGTCGCGCCGTCTCGTCGCGGAACGCGATCATCTCGCGGAACTTCCAGGTCGTGTCGACATGCAGCAGCGGGAATGGCGGCTTGGCCGGATGGAAGGCCTTCATCGCCACGTGAAGCATGACACTCGAGTCCTTGCCGATCGAGTACAGCATCACCGGATTACGCATCTCCGCGACGACTTCCCGCATGATGTGAATGGACTCGGCCTCCAGCCGCTTGAGATGGGCTGGCAATACGCTCGACATCGAGGGTTCCTTTGAGATGGCGCGTTCCATAGGCGGCTTCCGAGGAGAAGGCAATGATTTAAACTATACGATTAGGTTGTTATTAGTGTCACGCACATCTTCAGTGTATATTCTGTCGCCGCTGGCGCGCATTGACTCCCGGCCAGGCGGCGACCATCGATACCGCCGCGTTCCGCAAGGCGAAGGGAGATCGGCGCGTGACCGGTTCGGTGATCATGGCGCCCTCAATTCTGTCGGCCGATTTTTCCCGGTTGGCCGAGGAAGTGCGCGCGGTCGCGGCCGCAGGGGCCGACTGGATCCATCTCGACGTGATGGACGGGCACTTCGTGCCCAACATCACCTTCGGGCCGCCTGTCGTCGCGGCGCTGAGGCCTCACACCGACAAGCCCTTCGACTGCCACTTGATGATCGAACCTTGCGATCCGTATCTCGAGGCCTTCGCCAGGGCGGGCGCCGATCACATCACGGTTCACGCCGAGGCGACCCGCCATCTCGACCGCTCGCTGCAGGAGATTCGCACCCTGGGCAAGAAGGCTGGCGTGGCCATCAATCCGGCGACGCCGGAAAGTGCGATCGAATATGTGCTCGACCGGCTCGATACGATTCTGGTCATGACGGTCAATCCCGGCTTCGGCGGCCAGGCGTTTATTCCCGCGATGCTCGACAAGATCGCGCGGGTCAAGCGCATGATCGGGAACCGCCACATTCACATCGAGGTCGATGGCGGCGTTTCGCCGGAGACCGCGCCGCTTCTCAAGCGCGCCGGCGCGAATGTGTTCGTCGCCGGCTCGGCCGTGTTCGAGGGCGACCCGAAGGCCTATGCCGGCCATATCAGAGCGATCCGCGAGGCGGCGTGATGGGGCTTCCGCGGAACCCCGATCTCAGCCCCCGCCTTGCGCCGCGCTCGCCCACCGTTTAACTGAGCGGCAAGTCTGCGACGCCGCAAACTCCAAGAGAACCCGAGATGCTGCAAGCCCTTCTGGCCGAAGGCCGCCCGCTCTTGGCGGACGGCGCTACCGGCACCAATCTCTTCGCCATGGGGCTTAGCTCCGGCGATGCGCCCGAACTCTGGAACGCCGAGCATCCCGACCGGATCGAGAGCCTGCACCGGGCTTTCGTGGACGCGGGCTCCGACATCATCTTGACCAATAGTTTCGGCGCCAATCGCCGCCGTCTGACGCTGCACAAGCTCGAGGCCCGGACGCGCGAGCTCAATCGCCTCGCCGCCCGCAACGCCCGCAAGGTCGCGGACAGCGCTGGGCGGCCGGTCGTTGTCGCCGGATCGGTGGGGCCAACCGGCGACCTCCTCGCTCCGCTCGGCGCCTTGAGCGAAGACGAGGCGGTCGAGGTCTTTGTCGAGCAGATCGAGGGCCTGCGCGAGGGCGGCGCGGACGTCGCCTGGATCGAGACTATGTCCGCGCCGGAAGAAATGCGCACGGCGGCGGTCGCCGCGGACAAGTGCGGCATGCCCTACACAATCACCGCGAGCTTCGACACCGCGGGGCGCACGATGATGGGCGTCGCGCCCCTCGTCTTCAGCGATCTTGTGGCTGGCTTCGATCCCGCGCCCGTCGCCTATGGCGCGAATTGCGGCGTCGGCGCCTCCGACCTTCTGGTCGCGATCCTGGGCATGAGCCCGGGCGCGGCGCTGATCGCCAAGGCCAATGCCGGCGTGCCCCAATGGCATGGCGCGGAAATCCACTATTCCGGCACGCCTGAGCTCATGGCGATCTACGCCGGGCTCGCCGTCGATTGCGGGGCGCTGATCGTCGGCGGCTGCTGCGGCAATACGCCGGCGCATGTCAAAGCGATGCGCCGCAGCCTCGACGCCCATGAAACCGGCCCGCGTCCGGATCGCGAGGCGATCGTCGCCGCGCTCGGACCGCTCGTCGCGCCGCCGGCGGCGGAGACCGGCGCCGCTCGGCCGCGCCGGCGGGAGCGGACATGAACACAAAGGCCAAGCAGCGCGCCTGGCGCCGCTCGGAAGACAACGCGCCGGAACGGGCACCGGTTGTAGAGGCCGCGCGGTTCGCCCCGCTGGCCGCGCCTAAAGGGCTTCAGCTTTTCGACGTCGGCCTCCAAGATGAGGGCGAGCGGCTCGACCGTTTCCTCGGGCGGGCAGCGGCCGCGCGGCGGATCGCGCTCTCCCGCACCCGGCTGAAAGTCCTGATCGAGGCCGGCGAGGTGAGGGTCG
>DATGHB010000434.1:0-8707 GCA_035308265.1 Roseiarcus sp. | reverse complement strand
TTGTGGAAGCTCTGGGACTTCAGGGGCGACCTCGGTCTCGGAGTCATCGATCAGCGCAGCGACGACATCGAGACGGTCGACGTGATCAGAGCGCGAGTCGAGCCTGCCCTGAAGCATTTTCCGCGCGAGCGTCTGATCCTCACCAGCGAGTGCGGCTTCGGCCATGTTCCGCTGGACATCACCCGCCGCAAGCTTGCCGTTCTTGTCGAGGCCTCACATACCCTTTGAACGCGCGCCCCGGTCGGCCCAGTCCGTCATCGCCGGCGGGTCTCTTTTGCGTCTCACCCGATCCGGCTGAATTGCGGAAACGTCTCGATCAGCCACAGCGAAACACTCTGAAAGCCGCCAGTCAGAAAGGCGACGCCGGTTGCGACCAGAAGGACGCCGACGGCCTTCTCGATCCGCCCGAACTGCTTGCGCAGGTGCCGCGAGGCGCGCATGAACGGACCGATCGCCGCGGCGGCGAGGATAAATGGCAGGCCGAGCCCGAGGCTGTAGACGGCGAGCAAGGCCGCGCCGCTGGCGGCGGTGTCTCTGGAGCCCGCAACGGCGAGAATGGTGGCCAGGATCGGGCCGATGCATGGGGTCCAGCCGAGCGCGAAGGCGAAGCCCATCGGATAGGCGCTCCACAGGCCCGCGGGCTTCTCAAGCTCCAGGCGCTTCTCGCGCAGCATCGCGCTTATGCGAAACAGCCCGAGAAAGTGCAGGCCCATCACGATCACGCCGATTCCGGCCGCGACCGAGAGCGCGTGGCTCCATTGCCTGAGCAGCTCCCCGAGCGCCGACGCCGTTGCGCCGAGGCCGACGAAGACCGTCGAGAAACCCAACACGAACAAGACCGCGGTGACGAGAATGTCGCGCTTCGCCTTCGCTTCGCTCTCGTCGACCAGCGCTTCGACGCTCGCGCCCGCGAGATAGCAAAGGTAGGGCGCCGCCAGCGGCAGCACGCAGGGCGAAACGAACGAGATGAGGCCCGCGCCGAACGCGGCGGGAAAGGAGACGTCGGCCATGGGCTGACAGATGGGCCTTCGGCGCCGTCGCGTCAAACGTCTAAGAGGCGGCGGCCCGGCGTCTTGCCGCCCGGCGGCGGGCCGCGAAGCCCAGTCCGGCGAAGCCGGCGAGGATCAGGATCCAGGTCGAGGGCTCCGGAACGGTCTCAGCCAGATCGGCGTGGCCCGAGATTGCGAACAGATGGGTCGGGCTCCCGATCGCGTCGTTGATATCGGTGAGCGCCAACCCGTTGAGCGTCAACCGAATTGGCTCGATGGCGTTGGGGGAGAGGATTGGATCGTCGTACTCCCGACCGGTCGCCAACCTACCAAAAAGCGCCGCGTTCGCACCGGAGCCGGTTTCGAGTTCCGAGACCCACTGCGTTGCGCCGAACAGACTGAGATTGAGCTTCTGGTCGATCAGGCCCGAGGAAACGGTTAATTTCGCCGAAGTGACCTTGGCGGTCGAGCCCAGGCTGGACAGGTCGAAACCAAAATAGTCATTGAACTTCGTGCCATTATAGACCCCGACCATGTAGTTGGTGTTGGCGCCGACGGGGCCGCCGATGTTGATATTGAACGAACTGTTGCTGACCCACCCCTGAAAGCCGTCTGTGCTTAGGGTGACCGTCTTCCCGCCCACTTGCAGAGTGAGTGTGGCGTAGTCTGCGGAAGAGCCTGTGCAACCGAAAGCGAACGCCCCTGACGCGCCTGGCGGGAGCTGGCACGACGCTTGCGCGGACCCGCACACCCACGCCTCGCCGAGGGCGAAGGCCGCGACAGCGCCCGCGAGCGCAATTAATCGAGCCACAACCAGCTTCATGGGACCCAGCCCAAAAATAACTTCGGCTTCGCCACAACCGTGACGTTGCATAATCCCCTATTTCCGTACGGTCAAGCGGGTCTCGGCCGGGCGAAGGATCCTCCATGAAAAGAGCCCAACCGCCCGTGATGGCGTCGAACCTGGGACGGGGACGCGAAGGCCGGGCGCGATGAGCATCGACCGCGTTTCCCTGCCCAGATCCGAAAAATGGCGCCACGGCCTAGAAGCGGATATGGGACTGCTCCATCAGTCCGGCGCCGTGCCGGAAGGAGGCCTGCCGTAATGGCCGAACCCGCGTCCGTCTTCGACATCGTCATCGCCGGCGGGGGCGCATCCGGATTGGCGCTCGCGGCCGCGATCAAGCAGGCGATGGGCGAGGGCGCCTCCATCGCGGTCGTCGATCCGGCGCCGTCGACCGCGGCGAGCGGAGAGCCCTTGCGCACGGTCGCGATCGCCGAAGGGCCGAGGCGCCTGCTTGAACACGTCGGCGCCTGGGAGGCGATCGAGCCCAGGGCGCAGCCGATCCTGTCGATGGCGATCATGGACGGCGACGTCAGCGACGCCGTACGCCTGCCCCACCTGAATTTCGCGACAAAGGACCGCGGGCCGCTCGCCCATATGGCGTTCAACGACGATGTCGTCGGCGCGCTCTCCGCGCTCTGCGATCGGCTCGGGGTTCAACGCGTCATGGGCTCCGTTGTGCATTGGGCGCCAGGCAAGCGCACCGCCGAACTTGGGCTGTCCGACGGCCAGGCTTTACGCGCGCGCCTCGTTGTCGCCGCCGACGGCGCGCGCTCGAAGCTGAGGACGCTCGCTGATATCGCGACCGTCGGCTGGGATTATGACCAGGCGGGCGTCGTCGCGACCGTCGAGCACGAGCGCGACCACGAAGGCCGCGCGGAGCAGCATTTCCTGCCCGCCGGGCCGTTCGCGACCCTGCCGCTTCCGGGCCGCCGGTCGAGCATCGTCTGGAACGAGCGGCGCGCCGACGCCCGCGCGCTGCTCGCTCTCGACTCCGAGGATCTGACCCGCCAGCTCGAATATCGCTTCACGCCGAAACTGGGCGGGATCCGCCTCGCTTCGCGGGTCGAGGCCTTTCCGTTCCGCTTCCAGATCGCGAGACGCTTCGTTGGCCCACGGCTTGCGCTTGTCGGCGACGCCGCCCATGTCGTCCATCCGGTGGCCGGGCAGGGTCTGAACCTGGGGCTACGCGACGTCGCGGCGCTCGCGGAGGCGATCGTCGGCGAGATGCGGCTCGGCCTCGACCCAGGAGCTCCGCGGCCGCTCGCCGCCTACGAGCGTCAGCGTCGCTTCGACGTCGCCGCAAGCGGCCTCGGCCTCGACGCGCTCAATCGGCTGTTCTCCAACGATCTTGCGCCTCTGCGCTTCGTGCGCGATCTCGGGCTTCGCCTCGTCGAGCGCGCGCCGATCCTCAAGGACCTGCTGATCGCGGAAGCGGGCGGCGCGCGCCGCGGCGCGCCGAAGCTCCTGAGAGGTCTGGCGCTATGAGCGAGCCGCGTCCCTTAAGCCCGCGCACTCTTGCCGCGCAGGCGCTCGGATTCATCGACGCGCGCACGCGCGCCATCGTCCCGCCGATCCATGTCGCCTCGACCTTCGAGCGCGACCCCGACAATCTTTATCGCAGCGGCAATGTTTACGGCCGCCCCGACAACGACACCGTGCGCGAGGCGGAGGCCGTGATCGGCGCGCTCGAAGGCGCGGCGACGAGCCTCGTCTTCGGCTCGGGCATGTCGGCGGCGATCGCGCTATTCTTGAGCCTCGGACCCGGCGCGCATGTGATCGCGCCCAAGGCCATGTATTGGGCCCTGCGCGCCTGGCTCGCAGGCGAGGCGCCGGCGTTCGGAATGAACGTCGATTTCGTCGACGCCGAAGACTTGCCGGCGCTTGCGCGGGCGCTGAAACCGGGCGCGACGAAGCTCGTCTGGCTCGAGACGCCGAGCAATCCGCTGTGGGGCGTAAGCGACATCGAAGGGGCGGGCCGCGCCGCACACGCGGCGGGCGCGGTTCTCGCCGTCGATTCGACGTGCGCGACGCCCATTTTCACGCGGCCGATCGCTCTCGGCGCGGACGTCACGATGCACTCGGCGACCAAATACCTCAACGGGCATTCCGACGTCATCGCCGGAGCGCTCTCATTCGCGCGGGACGACGCGCTTAGCGCGCGGGCGCGAACGATTCGCCAGGCGCATGGAATGATCCTGCACCCGTTCGAAGCGTTCCTCCTGATTCGGGGAATGAGAACTCTTGACTTGCGGGTGCGGGCGGCCGCTGCGAACGCGATGGAGCTTGCAAACCGCCTGTCCAATCATGCTTGCGTTTCCTCCGTGCTCTATCCGGGACTGCCACATCACCCGGGCCATGAGATCGCGCGCGGCCAGATGAAGGGCGGATTCGGAGGCATGCTGTCGATCCGCGTCCGAGGAGGCGCCGCGGCCGCGGTCGCGACCGCTGCGCGGGTGGGGTTATGGAAGCGCGCGACTTCGCTCGGCGGAGTCGAATCGCTGATCGAGCATCGCGCCTCGATCGAGGGCGCAAATTCACCATGCCCCCCCGATCTCCTGCGGCTATCCGCGGGAATCGAGGACGTCGAAGACCTCTGGCGCGACATCGACGAGGCGCTGACGGGGTAACTGCGGGGACGCTCGTGAAACACGCCTCGGCGCCGCCACACAATGGACGAACAAACGCTTCACCTCGTTCAAGAGCCGTTAAGCTCAGGCATGGCTTTCTTGACGCGCTTCCATAAGGGAAGGATTCGCGACCGCGAGCGGCCTCCGCGAGGAAAATGAAGTCCACCGCGTTTGGCGGCGGACCTTTCACGGGGACTTCCGCGTTGTGCCGCACGGCGCGCTTTTGCGCCAGTCAGGAAAGGGTTCTCCATGCGCCACCTACGGAACGCATTGGCGGCGGCGCCGCTTCTCTTCGGAGCCTGCGCGCCGATTGCGCTTATCACGCCGGCCTTATCGCAGACCTGCGCGTGCCCGCCGGGTGGAGTCGGCGCCGGTGAGGATGGCGGCGGCTACGTCATTCAGGCCGACGAGCCGCCTCCGCCCTTGCCGGAGTACGACCAGCCGCCCATTCCCGCGCCCGGCTACTATTGGACGCCGGGCTACTGGGCCTGGAACAATTACGACTATTACTGGGTACCCGGCGCCTGGGTCGAACCGCCGCAGCCGGGACTGTTGTGGACGCCGGGCTACTGGGCGGCTGTCGGCGGCGTCTATGCCTTCTATCCCGGCTATTGGGGGCCGCGCGTCGGCTTCTACGGGGGGATCGACTACGGCTTCGGCTATGCCGGCTCAGGCTATCAGGGCGGCCGATGGGACAACGGGCGCTTTTATTACAATACCGCCGTGAATAATATCGGCGGCGCACGCATCACCACCGTCTACAATCAGACGATCGTCAACAACACGACCATCAATCGCGCGAGCTTCAATGGTGGAGTAGGCGGCGTGGCTGCGAAGCCGACAAACGAACAACTGCTGGCCGCGAAGGAGCCGCGCATCCGAGCGACCCGGCTCCAGGTCGACCAAGCGCGCGACGCCGGAATGAGAAGCGGGCAGTTCGTCTCCACCAACCGCGGCAAGCCGCCGATCGCCGCGACTGCGCGCCCAGGAGACTTCAAGGGCAAGGGGGTGATCCCCGCCAAGGCCGCGGGCAAGGCCGCCTTGCCAGCGCCGGCGCCCGCTGGAAACGTTTTGCCCGAGAATGGGGAAAAACCGACCGGCGAAAGGCCGGCCGTGCCGGCGTTGGCGCCCGCCCCGCCGAAGGTTGGGGAGAAGCCGCCCGCGGCAGAGAAGCTGGTCAGGCCCGAGGCCGTGCCCGCCGCGCCGAAGGTCGGGGAGAAGCCGCCGGCGGCAGAGAAGCTGGTCAGGCCCGAGGCCGTGCCCGCCGCGCCGAAGGTCGAGGCCAAGCCGCCGGCCCCGGAGGCCCGCGCTCCCGCGGAACTGCAACGCCAGCAGGAGCTTCAACGCCAGCAGGAGCTTCAACGCCAGCAGTTGCGACCCAGGGAGCAACAGCAACAGCGGCAACTGCAGCAGGAGCAACAGCGTCAAATACAATTGCAGCAGGAGCAGCAGCGGCAGGGTCAGCAGTTGCAGCTGCAACGGCAAATGCAGCAGCGGCAGCAGGCTCAACAGCAGCAGATGCAGCGCCAACAGCAGTTGCTGCGCCAACAGGAGCAGCAGCGAGCGCGGCCCCCGGCCGCGCACGAAGGCAGGCCGGAGGCGTGCGGACGGCCGGGACTGCCGCCCTGCCCCAAGTGAAGGCCGACGGAGGAGGGCCTCGGCCCTCCTCCGCGATGGCGCGATTTCAGCCGCGCGCCGAATCCGGCTAAACCCAAGCGCGATGTACCGCAATATCTTCCTGGTCGGCGGCTGGACCATCGCTTCCCGGTTGACCGGCTTCGTGCGCGACATGGCGCTCGCCGCGCTCCTGGGCGGCGGGGCGCTGAACGACGCCTATGTCGCGGCGATCAAGCTGCCCAACCAGTTCCGCCAGATCTTCGGCGAGGGCTCGTTCAACGCCGCCTATCTGCCGACCTACACCCGCGTGCTCGAAGCGGGAGGGCCAGAGGAGGCGGGCAAATTCGCGAGCCAGGTGTTCACGCTGCTGATCCTGTCGCAGATCGCCCTGCTCGTCCTTGTGTACCTCGACATGCCGCTCTTGGTGCGGCTGACTTCGCCGGGCTTCGTCAGCCAGCCCGACAAATTCGCCGCGGCGGTCGCGATGTCCCGCATCATGTTCCCCTACATCGCCTTCATTGCCGTGTTCGCGCTGCATCAGGGGACGCTCAACGCCAACAACGCCTGGGGAGCGCCCGCTTTCGCGCCCGTTGCGGCGAACCTGTGCATGATCGGGTTTCTCGCCTTCGCGGTCTTGTTTCCAAAGGCGTCGCCTGGCGCCGCCGGCATGGCGAGCTGGGGGTTTCTCGCCTCCGGCTTGGCCCAGCTCGTCATCGTCGTCGCAGCCGCACGCCGGCGCGGATTGCTGGAGCGGCTGGCCCGGCCGCGGCTGACGCCCGAGGTCAGGCGGTTCCTGTGGATGCTGGGGCCGGCGATCGGCATTTCGGCCAGCTATCAGATCGGCGCGCTCGCCGACCAGATCGTAGGCTCCCTCCTGCCGACCGGCGGCCTCTCCGCCATCAGCTACGCCGACCGCCTTTATCAGCTGCCCGGCGGAGTGATCGTGATCGCCGCCGGCTCGGTGCTGCTCAGAGAGATGTCCGCCCTCATCGCCCTCGGCGATGAGAAAGGGGCGCTCGTCGCCCAGAACCGCGCCGCTTCGCTGACGCTGGCGCTCGGCGCCCCGTTCGTGGTGGCGTTCCTGCTCATTCCCGACCTCATCGTCGCGGTCGCCTTCGAGCACGGGGCCTTCAAGGCGGGCGCCACCCATCAAGCCGCAGGCGTGCTTGCGGCCTACGCGCTTGGCATGCCGGCGCTGTTCGTCGATCGGATCGCGGCGGCGAGCTTCCTGTCGCGCGGCGACACGGCGACGCCCCTCAAGGTCACGCTCGTCGGCGTTGGGGTCAATGTAGCGCTCAAGATCGCGCTGTTTCGGCCGCTCGGCGCGCCGGGCCTGGCGCTGGCGACGGCGGCGGGCTTATGGATCAAGGTCGCCGGCGTCTTCGCGCTCGCCCGGCGGCGCGGCTGGACCGCGCCCGACGCGCGCCTGCTCGCGACCGCGGCCGCGACGCTCTTCGCCGCCGGCGCGCTTGCGCTCGCGCTGACGCTGATCGACGGACCGCTCATCGCGCTTGTGGCGCATCTCGCGCGCTTCGCCCGCGAGGCGAGACTCCTGGGCCTGACCGCGATTGGCGCCATCGTCTATTTCCTCGCCCTGGGCGCCGGGCTATGGGTCTCCGGCGCCATGCCGGCGGCGCTTCTCAGGCGGGCGCGGCGCACATTGCGGCTGGCCCGATGAGCTCGGCTTCCAGTCCGCCTCTGGAGGGGCATCCGATGAGCGTTCAGGCGCGCGACCTCGCGGTCGAGTTCGCCTACCGGTTCGGCCGCGCGCCGACGGTCAGCCGGGCGCCCGGCCGCGTCAATCTGATCGGCGAGCATACCGACTATAACGACGGCTTCGTCATGCCGGCGGCGCTCGAATTCGCCACCCTGACCGCGGCCTCGCAACGGTCCGACCGGCGCCTGAGGGTCTATTCGATGACGATGGACGAGACGCGCGAGTTCGATCTCGACGCTCCGCCGGCGGCCAGCGGCGACTGGTCCGACTATGTCCTTGGCGTCGCGCTGATGCTGGAGTTGAGCGGACGGCCCCTTTCGGGCGCGGATCTCATCGTCTGGAGCGACGTCCCGATCGGCGCGGGTTTGAGCTCGTCGGCCGCGCTCGAAGTCTCCTGCGCGCATGCGCTTCTGACCGAAAGCGGCCTGCCGTTCGATCCGGTCGAGATCGCCACGGTCTGCCAGCAGGCCGAAAACGACTTCGTTGGCATGCGCTGCGGAATCATGGATCAATTTATTTCCTGCTGCGGCGTCGCCGGACACGCGCTCCTGATCGACTGCCGCTCTCTCGCCGCGCGCCACGTCCCGATCGCTCCAAATTTGCGGCTTCTCATCGCAAACAGCCGGGTGCGCCACCAGCATACGGGAGGCGAGTACAATCTCCGGCGCGAAGCGTGCGAGGAAGGGGTGAGGCTGCTCAGCCGCGCCCTCGGGCCGATCAAGGCGCTGCGCGACGTGACGCCGGATCAGCTCGAAGCGAAACGCCGCAGGCTGCCCGATCTCATCTACCGCCGCTGCCGTCACATCGTCACCGAGAACGCCCGCGTGCTCGAGGCGGAGCGCGCGCTTGAAGCCGGCGATTTCGTCGCCTGCGGGCGGGCCATGAACGCTTCCCATGTCTCGATGCGCGA
>DATGHB010000433.1:0-2046 GCA_035308265.1 Roseiarcus sp. | reverse complement strand
CGTCGCCATCGATGAGGACGGCAGGCCCCGACCCGTCATCGCCAAACAGACCGAAGACGAAATCTGACGGCTCCCGCCGCCCCGTCGGGCTCGACCAAGAATTGACAATCTTTGTCCACGACAATTGATTGCAGAAAAGCAGAAATTGAGCTAGGCTTGTTCGATGGCGTATACTGCGTCTCCGCATTGTAAGAATACTGGCGCCCACCAGGCGCGGCGGCCCCGGCGGCAAAACGGCGCGAGAAATTTTTCCTCCCGCGAAAAGGCCGCGCAACCCATTGAAAAAGCTCATTCCGGACGAGAGAATCCAAGGAAATCCAAGAAAATCCAAGCCTCGTTTTCGGGCCATTCGAGGGAAAATCGCGATGGTCCAAGAAAACCCAAATGGCGAGTGGGCGTCGGCATCGCGGGAGGCGCTTCAGAGCAACCGCGGCATTGCGGTATTGAGTAAAGTGTCACTGTAATTCCGTTCACACGGTCTCGACACGCAACTTCAAGAAGCCGCCGGGCGCGAGACCCATCGAGGTCAGTTTCAGGCCGGGGGGCGCGGGCATGTCCGACGCCGCGGGCGATGTGAGGTAAGTCGCGACAACCCCGCTTGGCCAAGGGGCGAAGCGCCAGGCGTTGTTCGACTTCGGCGCGATTTCGGCTTTGCCCTCGACATATTTAAGCAGCGCGTCGCGGTTCGCCTCCTTGGACTCGATCGCGACGCTCGTTCCATCGCAGCCGGGGAAGCCGCCGCCGCCGCTTGCGCGATAATTGTTGGTGACGACGAGAAACGATCGTTGGGGATCGACCGGCGCGCCGTCGAAGGTGAGACCGCGTATGCGGCGCGCCCGCGGCGCGACCAGCGCGCCCGAATCGTCGTAGCGCGCGGACTCGGTGACGTCGATTGTGTAGGAGACGCCGTCGATCACATCGAAATTGTAGGCCGCGAAGGCGGGAGGAAGGAGCGGCTGCTCATCGGTCAGGTCCGGATCGATCCGGTTGAAAATGGACGCCGAGCGTTCGAGCCATTCGCGAAGCGCTCCGCCGCCGATCCTGACCACCCTCAGCGTGTTCGGGTAGGGATAGAGGTCGGCTGCGTCCTTGATCGCGACCGGACCGGCGGCGATGTCGGTAAAGGACCGGGGTCCGGCGCGCCCGCCGCATCTGAACGGCGACGCCGCCGACAGGATCGGCAGGCCGATGAGATCAGGGCGCGCCGCCGCGAGCGGGGCGGCGCAGGCGCGCTGGGCCTGGTTGACGAGCCCAACCGCCGGATTGTCGGCGATCAGCGCGAAATAGGTGTTGAGCCGCTGAGCCAGCCGGCCCACGGGCGTGCGGACATAATGCAGCGTCGCCTCGTGCGCGGCCTTGGCCGCCCCGAGCACGGAGGCGTTCGACTTGACAAGCGCGATCGCGCCGCCATCGGCCGCGCGTCTGGCGATCGGGCGCACCTCGACCCGCGAGTCGACGACCCGCCAGCCCGCGTCCATCACAAGCCCGAGATCGATGATTCCGAGATGGCTGCCTGAGGCGCCGGCCATGACCGCGGGCTTGCCGTGGATCGTTCCGCGCTCCGTGTCGACGCCGGGAATCCCGACGAAATCCTCGCCCGGAAAAAGCAGGTGCTGATGGCCGAGGATGAGCGCATCGATCCCGTCCAGGCTGGCGAGGTTGAGAGCAGCATTTTCCTCACCCGGAGCGGGCGGATTAGAGGTTGATCCCAAGCCGTCATCGCGAGCCCGAGCAAAGCGAGGGCGTGGCGATCCAGGGGAACGTAGGACGCCCGGCGACTCCTGGATCGCCGCGTCGCTTCGCTCCTCGCGATGACGATTCCGATCGAGTTCATCCTCCTCTCGACATGAGGCGTGGCGCGATATCCCGGAGTGACAGAGCACGACGACCAGATCGACGCGGCCCTTGAGTTCGCCAAGTTCCGCGCGCGCCGCTTCGACGATGTCGACAACAGTCAACCGTCCGCGAACATGGGCCTCGTCCCATTGGGCGATTTGGGGCGGCGCGACCCCGATCACGCCCACTTTGAGCCGCTGCGGCGTTCCG
>DATGHB010000432.1:0-4062 GCA_035308265.1 Roseiarcus sp. | reverse complement strand
CCGGTCCCACGCGTCGGAGCCGACGCCCATCACGCACGAGAGCCCGGCTTCGAGATCGCGAAATTCGACGGCGCGAACCACGCCGCTAAAGCCGGCGCAGAACGACCGGACGGCTTTGGCGTTGTCCGCGCCGGGGCTTATCGTCACGATCAGGAAGATCGCTGCGCGGGTGAGCGGCGCCGATACCGGCTGCGGAACCGCCGCGACGTCGGGCTCTGGTGTCGTGTCGCCCATCAAATCTCCCCGCCGGCGGCGCTCCTCATGTCCAGACAGGGCCGTGGGGGTCAAGGGCTATCTTTCGATCGGATTGCAGCTCTTTCATCCGGCGCGCGAGCGCTGCTCGCGAGACCTTGGCGGCCGGATGTCACAGCGCGTAGTTTCGCGCTGGCGCGAAATCGCATAGCCTCGCCCAAGCCCCATGTTTCCCCCCGATCTCCTCACCCGCGCCGCCGAACTCATCGCCCGCTACCGGGCAGCCGAGCTCATGGCTGCGACGGCGGAATCGTGCACCGGCGGGCTCATTGCGGCGCTGTTGACCGAAATTCCGGGGTCCTCCGAGGTGCTCGAGCGCGGCTTCGTCGTCTATTCCAACGCGGCCAAGCAGGATCTGCTCGGCGTGCCAGCCGAGACCCTGACGAAATACGGCGCGGTGAGCGGCGAGACGGCGCGGGCAATGGCGGAAGGGGCGCTCGGCGCGTCGCGCGCCGAGGTTGCGGTCAGCGTGACAGGAGTAGCCGGGCCGGACGGCGGGACGGCCGCGAAGCCGGTCGGCCTCGTCCATTTCGCCTGCGCGCGCCGCGGAAGACCGACGACGACGCGCGAGGAGCGGTTCGGCGACATTGGCCGCGAGGCGGTGAGGCTCGCCTCGGTCGCGATCGGCCTGGACCTGCTCGAGGCTGCAGTGGCCTGAATTGGATTTATCCAAGCGTCACAGTTGAATGGAACGAGCGCGTCTCCAAACCGTTGACTGGCGGCCAGATGACGATTTGGAGATTGCCAATGAACGGCTCGGCTCGAATTCTGCTCGTTGTCGTCGTGGGCTTTGGCTTCGCCGGTTCGGCGCTCGCGGCGATGGACTCGGCCGCCGGCGGCCAGACCGCCACGCCGGACGCGCAAGCGCCAGCGCGCATCAACCAGAAGCTGCGGGATGACCTGACGAAGGCCGGGTTCACCGACATCGCCATCATGCCCTCGTCCTTTATCGTCCGCGCCAGGGACTCGCAGGGCAATCCGGTCATGATGATCATCAATCCGGATTCGCTCGCCGAAGCGACGCAACGCACGACAGAGCATCACGACGCGCCGCTTTCGGGCGCGATCAAAGGGGCGCCGAATAGCCCAATTCCCTCTCCGCCTCCGAAGCCATGAACCGGCCGCGCGGCGGCGCTTCAAGGCCTTCACGCCCGCCCGTAGACCTGATCGGCGCGGCGCTCGAAGGCGCCGGCGAACTTGCGGAACGCGATGTCGAACATCGAACCCATCAGCGCGCTTAAGGTTCGGCTCCTGAACTCGTAGTCGATGAAGAAGCCGACGCGCGAGGCCTCGCCTCCGGCCTCGTCCTTGAAGGTCCAGATGTTCTCGAGACGGCTGAATGGCCCGTCGACATACTCCACCCGCACCTTAAGACGCGGCTTGTCGAGCGTGACGCGGCTGGTGAACGTCTCGCGAATCACCTTATAGCCAACCGTCATGTCGGCGACGACGGTCTCGCGGCCGTCAGTCTCCGCCTTTCGGCTGCGCACTCTCAGCGCCTTGCACAGGGGAACGAACTCTGGGTAGCGCTCGACATCCGCGACGAGGTCGAACATCTCCTCGGCCTTGTGGCGAACCCGGCGCTCGTCGCGGAACAAGGGCAAGGGGCCGCCCGCTGTTCGAGCGGGACGTCAGGGCTTCGGCGCCGGCGCGGCAGGAGCGGCCGGGGCCGGCGCGGCCGGGGCGGGCGAAGGCGGGCCTGACTGCCCCTCCAGTTTCTTGAGCTGATCGAGAATGTTGCCGGGCGAAATGGGCGTCGGCGCCGTCTGCCCGGCCGGCGCAGGACCCCTCTCGATGATCGAATGGGGCGCGCGGCTCCAGCTCGAAAGGATCGACATCAGAAGCGCGGTGGCGAAGTACAAGGCGCCGAGGATCGCGGTCGCGCGCGAGAGCGCATTCGCCTGGCCCCGGCCGGTCATGAAGCTCCCGGTTCCCCCACCCGTCCCGAGCGCGCCGCCCTCGGAGCGCTGCAGGAGGACGACGGCGATCAGCGCGACGACGATGAGAATATGGATGACCAGCAGGACCGATAGCATGAAGGTTCCGGACGGGGAGGTTCGCCGCCCCTGATGTGGGGCGGCTACAAAGATGGCGCGCTCCTATCACGGCGCAAGGGGGGCGTCCATCGGCGCGGCGTGGGTCAGCGATAGGCCGCCGCGATCGCCAGGAATTCCGTCGCTTTCAGGCTCGCGCCGCCGATGAGCGCGCCGTCGACATTGTCGAGGGGCAGAATCTCACTGCAATTGCCGGGCTTCACCGACCCGCCATAGAGAAGGCGGATTTTGCCGCAACGCGCGCCATACATGTCGACGAGCAGCGCCCGAATTCCATTGTGCACGGCGGCGATGTCCTTGGGCGTCGCCGTAAGCCCCGTACCGATCGCCCACACCGGCTCGTAGGCGACCACCACCGTCTCGCTGGTCGCCTCGGCGGGCAGCGACCCTCGCAATTGCCGAAGGACAACCACGGCTTGCTGCCCCGCTTCACGCTCGGCCTGCGTCTCGCCGACGCAGACGATCGGGGTGAGGCCCGCCTTCAGCGCCGCCTCCGCCTTGGCGCGGACGAGCCCGTCTGTCTCGTGATGAACGGTCCGGCGCTCGGAATGGCCGACGATGACATAAGCGGCGCCCGCGTCTTTGAGCATCGCTGCGGAAATATCGCCGGTGAACGCGCCGCTCGGCTCAGGCGCGCAATCCTGCGCGCCGAGGCTGAGCTCGCCGCCCTTGATCCGCCAGGCGGCTTGCGCGATCAGCGTCGCCGGCGGGCAGACGAGCAGCTCGGCCGAACCGGATTCGCCCGCGTCCGCCGCCCGCCGCATGGCGTCGATCTCGGCCAGCGAACCGGCAAGGCCGTTCATCTTCCAATTGCCGGCGACGAGCGGCCGCACGCCAGGGGTCATGACGAGGCCTCCCCGCCTCTTGGTTGGGCCGGGTTGTTATCATCGCGCCAGCGCCTATGCAAAACGGACGCGCGCCGCTAGAAGGCTCGCGCGCGGGCATTAGAACGAAAGATGGATTAAGGCCAAATGCTCCAGTCGATACGCAACGCGGCTCAGGGGGTCGTCGGCAAGGCGATCATGACCGTCGTGATGGGGCTCATCATCGTAAGCTTCGTCATCTGGGGCGTCGGCGACATGCTGCGCGGCTTCACTTCGTCGACCGTCGCCTCGGTCGGCGGGACGAAAGTCACCGCCCAGGAATACCGGGCCGCATACGACCGGGCGGTGCAGCAATATCAGCGCCGGCTCAAGCGCCCGTTCACCAACGAGGAGGCGCGGCAGATCGGCCTCGACCGCAGCATCCTCCAGCAATTGGTGAGCGAAGCGGCGATCGATGCCGAGACCCGCAAGCTGGGCTTGAGCATTTCCGACGGCGCTTTGCGCCAGATCATCGCCTCGAACCCGAACTTCCTGGACAAGTCGGGCAAATTCGACCCCGCCCTTTTCGAAGCCGCGCTGCGCAACATGGACATGAGCGAGCGCGGTTTCGTCTCCGACTTGCGCAACCAGGTCCTGAGGCAGTTCATCGTCGCGGGGCTCGCGACGGGGGTCGCCGCGCCCAAGGCTGAGGTCACCGCGGAGGCCGACTATCAGGGCCAGACCCGGTCGGCGGACACGTTCCTGCTTCCCGCTTCGGCCGCAGGCGACATCCCGGCGCCTTCCGAGGACAAGCTCAAGGCCTTCTACAACGACCGCAAGTCGAGCTACCGCGCGCCGGAATACCGGGGGATGGACATTCTCACGCTGGAGCCGGACACGATCGCCAATCCGGCCGAGGTGAGCGACGCGGACGCCGAGGCGGCCTACCAGAA
>DATGHB010000431.1:0-3375 GCA_035308265.1 Roseiarcus sp. | reverse complement strand
CAGCCGTTCGGGCGCCCGAGCGGCCCGTCGTTGAGCCGCGCAAGATCGAAAGCCAGCACGTCGCGCAACAAATCGATGAACGCCGCCGCCCCGTTCTCGGCGCAGGCTTCGCCCTTCTCGGCCGTCGCCTTGGAGGCGTCGCCGGCCGTGCCCAAGGGATGCAGATCGCTCGCCATCCAGCCGAAGCCGATCGGTTGCGTCACGCGAAGCTGACGGAATTCCCGCTCGATCCCGATCGCCGAACTGACGAAATTCTGTGCATGCTCCATGCGCACCGTCTTCGGCCTGAACGCGAGCATGAGCGAGGTCTCCGCTTCGCCGCCATGGATGCCATGCGCGCGCTCCTCAGCCGAAAACAAATCCGGCGGATAGCCGAGCCTGTGCCAGGCCGCGTGGACGGCGAGCATGCGGTGGCGAACGCGCAGCTCCCGCGCCACCGCGTCGATGACCGCGACGTTGCCCCCGTGCGAGTTCATGAAGATGAGCTTGCGGCACCCGGCGCGGGCGACGCTTTCGCCGATCTCGGTCCAGGCGCGCGTAACCGTCTCGAGGGAAAAGGTGAGCGTGCCGGGATATTCGATATGCTCGTTCGACTTGCCGATCGCCTGGATGGGCAGGATCAGGACCGGCATGTCGTCGGGAATGCGCTTGAGCGCGGCGGCGAAATAGCCCTCGTTGATGAACGTGTCGACCCCGACCGGCAGATGAGGCCCGTGCTGCTCGATCGCGGCCACCGGCAGGACCGCGACGACCTTGCTCATGTCGGCGGCGGCGAAATCGCGCCAGCTCATTTCGGCCCAGAACCTGGTTGGCAGCATGCGGATCTCCTGGAGTTCGCAAGGCCGGCGTTCAGCGGGCGCGCGCGGCGACCGCCTCGACCTCGACCTTGAATTCGGGCCGGGCGAATCCCTGAACGATCATCAGGGTCGAGGCCGGAGGCGGACTGCTCACGAATCGATCGCGCGCCCTCATATAGCCGCTCAAATATTCGGCTGACGCGACATAGGCGTTGAGGCGTATGACATCGGCCAGCGTCATGCTCGCTTCGCTCAAGATCGCCTCGATGGCGAGAAAGCAAAGGCGCGCCTGGGCCTCCACGTCATCGGGAATGACGCCGTCTTTGCCAATTCCCAGTTGGCCGGAGCAGAAGACGAGGCCGGCCCCGGCCGGAACCTCCACCGCATGCGCATAATTGGCGAAGGGCGGATGGATCGAAGTCGGATTCAGTCTACGCATCTGCTAAGGTCTCCCGCGGCGGCTCGGCCTCGCGCCCGGCGCCGCCTGGGCCAGCCTCGCGGTGGCGCGTAAGTTGCTGGCCTCCATAAGGCAAGTCAGAACGGGAGCAAACAATGAAATTCTTCGGCGCGGTCCTCTCGCTCGGCGTCTGCCTGGCGGCGCCGCCGACGCTCGCCGCGGACAAGGTCTCGTTCGGGACCAACTGGCTCGCCGAGGCCGAGCACGGCGGCTACTACCAGGCGCTGGTCGACGGCACTTACGCGAAATACGGCCTCGACGTGACCATCATGCAGGGCGGGCCTCAGTCCGCCAACGAGATCCTGCTGGCGGCGGGCAAGCTCGACTTCTACATGGGCGGCAATTTGTTGCTGGCCTTCGACGCGGTCGACAAGCATGTGCCGCTCGTGGTCGTCGCTGCGACGTTCCAGAAAGACCCTCAGATCATGATGTCCCACCCCGGGGTCGGGCTCGACAAATGGGCTGACTTGCCCAAGGCGACGGCCTTTGTCGGCAAGGAGGGGCTCGGGTCGTTCTATCAATGGATGAAGTCGGCTTATGGATTCAAGGAAGAGAATGTGAGGCCTTACAACTTCAATCCGGGGCCGTTCATCGCCGACAAGAATTCGATCCAGCAGGGCTACGTCACTTCGGAGCCCTTCGCGGTCGAGCGCGAAGGCCATTTCAAGCCGAACATCTTCCTGCTTGCCGATCAGGGCTACGCGACCTACGCCACCACCATTGAGACCCGCGCTGATCTCATCGCCGAGCATCCGGACATCGTCCAGCGTTTCGTCGACGCTTCGGCCATCGGCTGGTACAATTATCTCTATGGCGATAATGCCAAGGCGAACGCGCGGATAAAACAGGACAATCCGGATATGACCGACGAGCAGATCGCTTTCTCGATCGCCAAGATCAAGGAATACGGTCTGGTCGATTCGGGCGACACGCTGAAGCTCGGGATCGGCGCGGTGACCGACGACCGCGTCAAGACATTCTACGACCAGATGGTGAAGGCCGGCGTCGAGAAGCCGGGCCTGGATTACAAGAAGGCCTATACTCTGCAGTTCGTCGACAAGGGCGTCGGCCTCGATCTGCGCCCGAAGTGAAGGGCGCGGGCTTGCTCGCGTGAACGATTCGAGGGAAACGCTGGAAGGCGCCTCCGCGCTCGCCCTTCCGGGCGCGGGACGCTACGCGCTGAGGCGAACGCGCGTGCTCGGCCGCACGCTGGGGGCGCCCTCAGGCCCGCTCGACGCCGACGGTTTCGGCTTGGTCGACATCCTTGTCGACGAGGGCGCGATCGCGAAGATCGCCCCCGCCGGCGCGGTCGACTTCGGGGCCATGCCGGAGGTCGCGATGGCGGGGCGAATCGCGCTGCCGCTTTTCGTCGATGTTCACACCCATATCGACAAGGGCCATATCTGGCGCCGCAAGCGCAACCCGGTCGGCGATTTCAGGAGCGCGCTCGCCGCTGTGATCGAAGATCGCGCCGCCAACTGGACCGCCCCCGATGTCGCGGCCCGCATGGAATTCAGTTTGCGCGCGGCTTACGCGCACGGGACGGCCGCCCTTCGCACCCATATCGACAGCGTCGGCGCCCAGACCCGGATCAGCTGGCCGGTCTTCGCCGAGGCGCGCGAGCGATGGCGCGGCAGGATCGAGCTGCAGGCCTCGCCCCTTTTCAGCATCGAGTTCGCGCTCGACGATTCCCACATGGCCGACATCGAGGCAATGCTCGACGCTCATGGAACCGGAATCCTCGGCGCGGTGACTTACATGGTTCCGCGCTTGCATGAGGGCCTCACGAGGCTGTTCGCGCTCGCCGAACGCAAAGGCTGGGAGCTCGACTTCCACGTCGACGAAAGCGCCGATCCCGCGGCGCGCTCTCTCAAGGCGGTCGCCGACATGGCGATCGAGCGCCGCTTTTCCCATCGCATCCTCGCCGGCCACTGCTGCTCGCTCGCGCTCCAGGAGGAAGACGAACGGCGGACGACCATCGACGCCGTCGCGAGAGCGGGCGTGAGCGTCGCCAGCCTGCCGATGTGCAACATGTTCCTTCAGGATCGCGAGACCGGCCGGACGCCGCGCTGGCGCGGCGTGACCGCGATCCACGAACTGAAAAGAGCTGGAGTCCATGTG
>DATGHB010000430.1:0-6720 GCA_035308265.1 Roseiarcus sp. | reverse complement strand
GTCATCCCGCAGGTTCTCGCGGTCGCGCTCAACAAGCGGCCGGCGGGTTCGACGCCCTATGCTTTCCCGGAAGCCTGCCCCGTCTGCGGCTCGGCGGCCGTGCGCGAGATCGACGAGAGGACCGGGGAAAGGGACGTGGTGCGCCGCTGCACCGGAACGCTCATCTGTCCAGCGCAAGCGGTCGAGGGCCTGAAGCACTTTGTCTCGCGCAACGCCTTCGACATCGAGGGCTTGGGCGAAAAGCTGATCGAGCTCTTCTTCGCCGAGGGCGTGATCCGCACGCCGGCTGACATTTTCACCCTGAAAGCGCGCGACGGGCGCGATCGTCCGCCGCTGCGCGAATGGGATGGATTCGGCGAGACGTCGGCGCTGAATCTCTTCAACGCCATCGACGCGCGCCGCACGATCGCGCTCAACCGCTTCCTCTATGCGCTTGGCATGCGCCATGTCGGGGAGACCAACGCCCGGCGCCTGGCGCGTCATTTCGGCGACTGGGAGGCCCTGCGTGCGGCCGCGCGGGCCGAAAACGCCGCCGAGGAACTGTCGGGGATCGGCGGAATCGGGCCGGTGGTCGCCGAGGCGATCGCCGACTTCTTCGCCGAGCCTCGCAACGAGGCGGCGCTCGATGCGCTCTTGAAGGAAGTCACGGTCGAACCGATGGAGGCGGTCGCCGCCGGCCATCCGCTCGCTGGCCAGACCATCGTGTTTACCGGCTCGCTCGAGCGGATGACCCGCGATGAAGCCAAGGCGCTCGCCGAGCGGCTCGGGGCCAAGGTCTCGGGCTCGATCTCGGCCAAGACCAACCTGGTCGTCGCCGGACCTGCCGCCGGCTCCAAGCTCGCCAGGGCGCGGGAGCTGGGTGTCGAGACGATCAACGAGGAGGAGTGGATCCGGCGCTCCGGGCGCGGGTAAAGCGATGGACGAACGGGGGCCGGCCCTTTTACCCATGAGCGCCTGGCGCCACAGCGGCATTGTCATTCGCGAGGCTCGCCCTCGCGATCTCGACGCCATTGCACGGCTCGAGAACGAGTCGTTCGAGATCGACCGGGTTTCGCGGCGCTCATTGCGCGAATTCCTGCGGGCGCCCCATCGGCCGGTGATCGCGGCGACGATTGACGGCGAACTGGCGGGCTACGCGCTGGTCTCGCTCCGCAAACACACGAGGGCAGTGCGCATCTATTCGCTCGCGGTCGGCGCGCGATTCAGCCGCCGCGGCGTCGGCCGGGCGTTGCTTCAGGCCTGCGAGGGCTACGCGCGCCGTCACCGCCGGGCGGCTCTCACCCTGGAAGTGCGCTACGACAACAAGTCGGCCATCGCGCTCTACGAGAGCTGCGGCTTCCGCCAATTCGGCGAGCACGCGGACTATTATGCGGACGGGGCGACCGCCTTGCGCTACGAGAAGCCCCTGCTCGCCGTCGCTGAGCGCGAAACAGGGAACAATCCCTTGTCTGCGCGCGTTGGACCGTTGCGTCGCGCATCGCGTCCGCGCTAGGGAATCGGAGAAGCGCGGAGCTGAGTCGCGCCGGTCATCGTCAAGTCCCGTCGCGTCGAACTTCAGGACCTGCCGCCGTCACCATGGCAACGTTGTCGCGATCTTCCGCACGGCCCGGGTGGCGCGCATCATGACCGGCTGGGTCATTCTGGTCGATCAGGCGCGCGACTTTCCCAACGCCGAGACGCCGCACAAGGTCATTACGACCGACGACTATCTGGCCCGGCCGAAACTGTTCGCCGCTCTCGGACGGCCGAAGATCGTCAATCTGTCGCGCTCGTACAACTACCAGTCGAAGGGCTATTACGCGTCCCTGCTCGCTGAGGCGCGCGGGCATCGGGTCATCCCGACCGTCGAGACAATGCTCGATCTGCGCGAGCTGAAACTCTACGAGCAGTCGCTGCCCGAACTGCAGGAGGCGCTGACAGCGGCGGCGGCCAAGGCGCAGGCGACCGAGGATACAACCTTCGACCTCCTGTTCTGCTTCGGCTACGTCCAGGACCCGCGATTCGAGGCTTTCGGGCGGCTCCTGTTCGACTGGCACCGTTGTCCTGCGATCGAAGTCACCATCACGCCCGGCAAGTATTGGAAGATCGACCGGCTGCGCGCCCGTCCGCTGGCCAAGCTCGGACCGGAAGAGGCGGAGTTCTTCCGCTTAAGCCTTCACCGGCACACCCAGCGCGAATGGCGGAACCCGCGCGGGCGGCCGATCCCCCGTTATTCGCTGGCCGTCCTGCACGATCCGCAGGAGGCGTTGCCGCCGTCTTCCCTCGAGACGCTCCGTCATTTCCAACGGATCGCCGAAAAGCACTCGGTTGCGGTCGAACTCATCACCCGCAAGCAGCTTGCGGAACTGGCCGAATTCGACGGCCTGTTCATCCGCGCGACGACCTCGATCGACAATTTCACCTATCGCTTCGCAAGGCGGGCGCGAACCGAAGGCATGCCCGTCATCGACGATCCGCAGGCGATGATCCGCTGCACCAACAAGGTCTACCTGCACGAGCTTCTGGAGGCGCACGGCGTGCCCGTTCCGCCGACGGTGATGCTGGCCGCCGACGACGACCTCCTCAAGGCCGAACGCCTGCTCGGCTGGCCGATGGTGGTCAAGATCCCCGACGGCTCGTTTTCGCGCGGCGTGCATAAGGTCGAGGGCGCCGAGGAGCTGAAGACGCTGTCCGACAAGCTGTTCGAGGACACCGACCTCCTGCTGGCGCAGAAATTCATGCCGACCAAATTCGACTGGCGGGTCGGGGTGCTCGACGGCGAGCCGCTGTTCGTCTGCCAGTACCAGATGGCCCGCGGCCACTGGCAGATCATCAAGCATGGGCCGAACGGGGCGCGGGAGGGCGGCTCGAAGACCTTTTCCGTTGGCGACGCGCCGCAGAGCGTCATCGACGCGGCGCTCAAGGCGGCGCGGGCGATCGGCCCCGGCCTCTTCGGGGTCGACATCAAGGAAACCAACGGGGCGATTGTCGTCATCGAGGTCAACGACAACCCGAACCTCGAGCATGGCGTCGAGGACCTGATCGGCAAGGACGTGATCTGGACGCGGATCCTCAACTGGTTCATCAGGCGGATCGACGCGTAGCCCTCGACGACTCGAGCGCGTCGCGACCGGCCCCATCGGCGGCCCTCGCGGCCCGATTGAGGTTTCTTGCGGAGCCTGATACTTTCGCGCGCCGCCAATGGCGGCGGACATACGGGCAAAGATTGGGCCGGCCGTCTTTTCGCGGGAGGGGCCATGCCGGATATCGCCAAGCGCCGACGATTTCTGCTTTTCCTCGTCAAGTGCTCCCACTACGACGACGAGGGCTACGTCATCCAGTGGTGGAGGTCGGCGCTCCCGTCCAACTCGCTCGCCTGCCTGTTCGGCATCGGCCGGAAATGCATGGAAGATCGAGTCCTCGGCGAGGACGTCGACATCGAGATCTTCCCCATCGACGAGACCAATACGCGCATCCGGCCGGACCGGATCGCGCGCCAAATTGCGGACAATGGCGGCTTGGGCCTGGTCGCTTTTGTCGGCGTGCAGTCGAACCAGTTCCCGCGCGCGATGGATTGCGCGAGGCCGCTGCGAGCGGCGGGCGTCAAGGTTTGCATCGGCGGCTTCCATGTTTCCGGCTGCCTTGCCATGCTGCCGGAGAAGCCCGCCTCGCTGAAGGAAGCGCTCGACCTCGGGATTTCGCTCTATGCGGGCGAAGCCGAGGGGCGGTTCGACGAGGTGTTGCGTGACGCCGCGGCGGGCAAGCTCAAACCGATCTACAACTACCTCAACGATCTTCCGGGGCTCGAGGGGGCGACCGGCCCCTACATGCCGCCCGAGCGGCTGGGGCGCACGATCGGCATGATCTCGAGCTTCGACGCCGGACGCGGCTGCCCGTTCCTCTGCTCGTTCTGCACCATCATCAATGTGCAGGGGCGGAAGTCGCGCTATCGCACCGCCGACGACATCGAGGCGCTGGTGCGCGTCAACCACGCCAATGGCGTGCGCTACTTTTTCATCACCGACGACAATCTGGCCCGCAACCGCAACTGGGAGGCCATCTTCGACCGGCTCATCGCGCTGCGCGAGGAGGGGATCCGCTCGCGCTTCATCATCCAGGTCGACACGGCCTGCCACAAGATTCCGCGCTTCGTCGAGAAGGCGGCGGCGGCGGGCGTCAAGCGGGTGTTCATCGGGCTCGAGAACATCAATCCGGACAGCCTGAACGGCGCAAAAAAGAAGCAGAATCACATCTCCGACTATCGCCAGATGCTGCAGGCGTGGCGCAAGGTCCGCTGCATCTCCTATTGCGGCTACATCCTTGGATTCCCGAATGATACGAAGGAGTCGATCATCCGCGACATCAGGATCATCCAGCGCGAGCTGCCGCTCGACATCCTCCAGTTCTCGATCCTGACGCCGCTGCCGGGCAGCGAGGATCACGCCAGGGCGGTCGCGAGGGGGGTCGACATCGACCCGGACCTGAACAAGTTCGATCTCGAACATGTCACGACCGACCACCCGCGCATGTCGCGCGAGGACTGGCAGGAGGCGTATCGGCTCGCCTGGCGGACCTATTACACCGAGGACCACATCAGGACGGTGATCCGCCGGGCGAGCGCCGGGGGCCCGCGCCCCGACACGGTCGCCTATCTCCTCACCTGGTTCTGGGCGAGCTTCACCTTCTATCACATCTATCCGCTGGAGAGCGGGATCATTCGCCGCCGCCATCGCCGCGACCGCAGGCCGGGGATGCGGCTCGAGAACCCGCTCGTGTTCTACGCCCGCCACTGGGGCGGACAGGTCGTCACCTACGCCAGGATCCTGGCGATGTTCGCCCGGATCCACGTCTGGACGCGCAGGCTCGAACGCGACCCGAACGCCAGGACCTACACCGACGAGGCGCTGCGGACGACCAACGACTATGACCATCAGGAGATCTACCAGGTCTCCGAGGGGGCGCGGCAGGCGGGGGCGAAGGCCAAGCGCATCGAGGAGCAGAAGCACGCCCGCGCGCCGGTCGCCGGGCCGACCGTGGAGGCGGTGAAGTAGGGCTCCTGGGCACAACCGGAGCGCGAATTCGTAACCGACAGACGCCAGCAAAAGCCAGCCAAAAGCGCCTAAAAGCTAGTAAAACAGCTGGCGTTTACTGGCGCTTATTTTTTGGAATCGAGACTTTTCAATGGGTTGCGCGCGAAAACAATAAAAAAATTCTTCCTCCGCCGCGCTCGCTTCTTAGGTTGTGTTCAAACCGTTCACCGGCGCCAAGTTTCCGGCGCGCCTGTCGAGCGCGGCCCCGGATTCGCCGATTAGAAAAAGAATGCCATTGTGTTCTGATTTTGTCAAGAACATTCTCGACCGAATTGGGCCGTTCAGACCCGGCTCGCCAGCCGCTCCGGGCGGGCCGGCAAGTTGCCGCAAAAGAGCGGCGGGCCGGTCGCAGGGATCAACCTGAACGCGGCGGAGATCGAACGCTTCTGGGGGGCGAAGTCCGGAACGCCCGAGGGCGACCGGCTCGATGTCCTCGCCACGCTCGTCGACGCCTACGAGAGCGAACACGACCCGATCGATCCGCCGGACCCGATCGAGGCCATCAAGTTCCGCATGGATCAGCAAGGCCTCACGCGCCGCGACCTGGAGGCGATCCTCGGCACGCGCGCGCGTGCCGCCGAAGTGTTGAACCGGAAGCGCGACCTGTCGATCGGGATGATCCGGCGGTTGCACGAGCGACTCGGTATTTCGGCCGAAGTGCTGATCCGCCGCGTACCCAAAGACGCTGCATGAGAGCGCCGAGTCTTTGTGCGCGCCGGCGCCCGAAATCCTGCTAGAACGCCCCGGCCTGAATTTGGGGGTCGAATGAATTCCCTGAACCGCTCGATCGCAGTCGCCGCGATTGCGTTCGGCGCAAGCCTGATCGGCATGGCGCTGCAATGGGTCGTGCCGGCGAGCGTGCTGACCGCATCCAAGGGGCCGGTCGGTGCGATGGCCGGCCTCGTCACCCTGGTCCTGGCGCTGGTGCTGGGCCTCCTGGTGTTCACCGCCTTCTCGGTGTTCACCACCCAGCAGTCCGAGGCGCAGTCGCTGGGGCCGGTGCTGATCGAACTCGATGTGCTGCTCGAGCAATACGGACCCGACGCCATCCGCGGGCGGGTGGGCCTGCGGGAGGCGCTCGGGCGCGCGCGCCGGCGTTTCTTTGGCGACCGGAAACGCGGGCCGGAGGCCCATACGTTCGAGGAGACCCGGGCGACCATGCACTGGATGAACACCTATTTCGACAGCCTCGAGCCCCCGACGGAGCGGCATCGGCAATTGCTGACCTCGGCGCGGGATCTGGCGAAGAAATTCGCCGACACCCAGATGCTGATGACCCGGCAGCTCGCCAATCCGTTTCCCCCTTACGTGCTTCTGGTGGTGGTGTGTTGGGCCGCGGCGCTCTTCCTCGGCGACGGCCTCGTCGCCGCGCCGAACCCGATCACCATCGTGGCCCACCTGGTGGGCGCGATCGCGATCGGCAGCGCGATTTTTCTCATCCTCGAACTGAGCCAGCCCTACAGTGGCGTGATCCGGCTGAGGCCCGCCGCCATCGACAGGCTGGTCGATGTCCTCGGCGACGCCGAGAGGATAAAGCCGGCTGCAAAATAGGGCAGGCGGGCCGGCGCTCCGCGAGCGAGACGGTCCGATGCGGCGCCGATTGTCCTGGCCGGCGCGGTGCGCCATGATCGCTCGCGGGCCAGAAGCGGGC